>NZ_QXQR01000002.1:0-223012 GCF_003660355.1 Helicobacter sp. L8 | reverse complement strand
GTTGCTGCGGGGTGCTTGTTTGGTGGATGATTCTTTGAGCCGCATCCACATTACCATTGATAAGCCTTTGGGCTAGCCCTAGTCCGGGCACATAGCCGCATTTGGCTACTGAGCATGTCTTTAAGATTGGCTTATCTGTTGAAAATCTGCTTGCTTAATGTTGTTAATTAGATAGATGCAGATTTTAGAGGTAAGAACGGAATACATGGTTAGTTAGGAATTTTCTACCCCTCCTCTACTAGCTCGCTAATCTAGCCCAAAGTCCCCGTAATCAAACGCCAACCACTCACGCCATGCTCTAAAAACTGCTTGGGATCAAAAGCACTTCCCCAATAGCGATAAAAATGCCAATGTTTGGGACCTAAATCTCTGGTGAGTTGGCTGTAAGTGCTGTAATCCCGTTCGTATTGATTTAAGCGTTTTTGCTCCTCCTCCTCAAAGCCGTATTCTTTGGCTAGGTAGGGCTGGGTGGCTAGATATTCTAAGAGATCGGGCAGGGCTTTATAATGCCGATAAGACACCGCCATTTTTAGCCACTTGATATTTTGATCAAAGGCATCAAAATAGAGTTGTATGATTTCTGCTTTGGATTTGCCTTCCATAAGAGAGAGCATAAGGGGGCTGAAATCTGGGGGCGTGGCGTGATCGAACACAAGTTGCCTAGCACAAAGCCCACTGCCTAGTTGGATACCCTTTTTATAGGCTTGGATGGATTTTTGACTCTCTTGCTCACTCTCATGCCCATCGTAGTGCTTGATAGCTTCATGAAATCTCCCCAAATAGTAACACCCTTCATGGCAATCAAGGTCTATTGCCTTTTGGAACGCCTCTATGGCTTTTTCTACCAAGTTTTCATCTTGGTAGTCTGAATCCCCCTCCTCTGCCAACCAAAGCCGATTGACAAAGGCTTGCCCTATCTCTGCGTGTGCTTCTATGTCGCCCTGCTTGGCTTGGCGTTTTAATAATTCCACGGCTTTTTTATAATATTCGTAAGATTTTGCCTTAGAGCCCTCTTCTGTTTCGCCAAAATTGTTATACTGGCGGTATAGCTCGCCCAAATGGCGGTAAGCACGCCCCTCGCCTAACTCCCCTGCCTTTTCAAAAAGCTCTTTTGCCTTTTGGTGGCAATTTTTCACCTTTTTATCCGCAAACACATGGCAGTGCTCTAAAAACTCCTTATAACTCTCCACATCGGCATCGATTTCATCATCGCAATTGGCAAGCCCCTTTTCTACAGCGACCCCCTCTAACAGCTCACCACTATTGTATTCTAACACCTGCGTGTCCCCATTCTCCACATAAATCTTACCCAACTCCACCATTGCCTGCACGGAGCCCAATTCTATGGCTTTTTCAAAACAACGCATCGCCACATTGTTATCTGGGTAAAGTACAATGCCCTGCGCGCTCATTTTGCCTAACTCTAACCACGCTTCAGCACTCCCCAAGTCTTTAGCTTTCATGTAGTCTTTAAAGGCTTGCAAAGTGTTAGCCCCGTATTTCCATAAGGGTTTGACTTGTGGGGTATTGTCATTGGGGGGTGTGTTTTGGGGTGTGGGGGTGGTTTGGTTTGGGGGTGTGCTTTGGCTAGTAGCACACAGAGAGCTAAAATTAGATTGAAAAGTCTCCAACAAGATTTCTAAATCCTCTAGGGGTTTAGCAAGTCCATTGGCATGTTCTAAAATCTGTGCGCCCTCTTGAGCACTCTTGAGCGCATTAAGGTGGGTGCTGGTTTTAACTCTTAGGCGTTTGGATTGGGAGAGCAAATCCTCTAAATTGGGATCGTCCTCTGCGCTTTGGTGGTAAGTCTCTCCTAGGGCTTTGTTAAAGGTGTTGAGTGTCTCTAAGAGTTGGCTAAACTTAGCGCTTAAATCGCTAACCTCCTCTTGGAGGGCATCACCCCCCCCCCCCATATCTTGGGCTAGGGATAAAAACAAGCGGTGTGTGCGCTTGGTGGCTTTGAGGTGTTGGGTGAGTTGGTTGGAAATATGTTGCATGGAAACTCCTTATGTGAATTGGGGGTATGATAGCATGGAAAACAAAATTTAGGGTGAGGGTGTCATTAAAATATCCCAGCAAAAATAACTTGAAACACCAACCTAGAAAAAAACTCACTTTTTCCGGTATTCCTCCATTTTACGCTGGCAGAGGCGCAAAATAGGACCACATGCTTCAAGGTTAGAGAGCGTATTTTGTAGTGCGCTTGGCTTTTGTGAGTTCGTTGGCTCTGTTGAATTTTGTGTCCCTTCTGCAATTTGCAAGCCCTCGGGGTAGGTCATTAGATTAAGATTTCACACCTCGACCAAAACACCCTAAAGCTTGTTGCACAGCCTCCTGTGTGAGATCAAGGCTACTTGCAATGCGTATCTCTGTGGCGATTGTAAAATTCTCTTGATCGCTAAAGATCACAAAGCCATGCTCTGCGCTAATATCTAACCCCGCCTTGTCTATAAGCCATTCCCAAAAGCTCTCAGAGTCAAACTCCTGCCATAACTCCCCATTACATCTAAGCACCTCAAAACCGCTAGGCTTAAACTCCCCTACCCCGATTTGACCATTCACATGCACCATTAAAAAATTAGCCATCGACATTTTCTATCCTAACGGGTTTTTCAAATTTTTCTACCTCTTGATACACCTCTTTAGCACTCATATCCGGGTTCAAGGCTTGATACATGTCATTGAGTTTATCAGAAACTAGAATACGATCTTGCGCGCTCTCTAATTTGCCCTCTAAGTGCTGGGTGAGTTTGTCCATATCTGCGCCCTTAAAATTGTCTAACACACCCTCTAGGACCTTAGCTTTGTGTGTGTCTGTGCCCCCTGCCTCTTGCACATGCGCGCTCAAGGTTACCCAGTTTTCAGGGCTAAGACTAACCCCCTTGATCTCCTCAATGGCTTTAAGCGATCCAGCCGCGCCTAGTGCGGTGTATTTGAGTTTTTCTGCATCGCTCCATTTTTCTTTTGCTTCTAAAGAGGGCTTTTCTACATTGGCTCTCACATGTGCAATATATGCCTGAGTGCTCTCAAAATCCTCAGGCTTTTTATCACAATTTGCCATTTGATAGCCCAAGTCTGGAAGGTCATCTACCTTATCCTCTTTCCCAAAAATGCCTAACACCTGTGCCACTGCAAAAATCACCCCCACAATGGGTAATAAGCCCGATCCCAAGCCCGCTAAAGCTGCCCCCAAAGCGGCTAACCCTGCGCCTATACTGCTGGCTAAACTTCCAATAGCACTACACACTCCGCTAACAAAACTCCCTATTGCACTAAACAATCCCATATCTATCCTTTCTGTGGTTTTTGTAAGGCATTAAATGCCACTTGTTTTTCTTCTACCCTCTTTTTCACCGCCTCGATCTCAGCTTTGTATTGCTCAAATTTGGGCGGTTTGCTTTCCTGTTGGTATGAATTTGGGTGCATACCCACCTTCTTAACAACCTCCCCATTTTTAAAAGCATGAAACAAATACTCCCCAAAACCCATTATTTACCCTTTCAAACACTCTTTCAAGCGCAAATTTCCATGATCGCTATAGTTAATCTCTTTCTCCTGTGTGTTCAATGCCTTGTTGAGCACAAAGAGTAAAGCTTTTTTAGTCTGTTCGGGCAGACCGCTATTAGCGTAAAATTTACGCATCAAATAATTAGCCAAATACTCCAAATTGTGGGGCACTTTAGCCTTGAGGGTGCGCACAGGCTCTAATGTGATAGAGTTGTCTAGGAAAATCTTTTTCCACGCCAAAGCAAAACTATAAAAATCATAGCTCAAGGCTTGCTCCACCTCCTCTAAACTAGGCTCTTGGTGCTCTAAAGACAAGAGCACCCCGCTTTTATACTCGCGTTGATAAAACTTAAGTGCGTTTTGGGCAATCAATTTAGTGTCAATGCCCTTTGCACTAGTGTCTGTTTGGGGGGTGATTTGCACCTGAATGGGCTTTAAAAAGTCGGGGTTAGAGATGATGGCGCGTCCGGTTTCTAAATGCGATAAAAAGTTCTTTTGTTCGTCCTCTAGTGCCATTGTATTGCCAATGGCTTCTTTATCGTCCTTAGCAAAGAGACGATGCACGATCTTAGTATTGGTGTTTTTAAGCACCTCTGAGGTGAGTTTGTTGGGGATTTGATCCACAATGATCAAACTCTCCCCGTATTTGCGCACTTCAGCAAGCATATCGCTAAAACTCTCCACTCCTAGTTTTTTATTGGGGCTATCCCCATAATCTACCTTGCTTAACAAGCGGTGCGCCTCCTCTATGAGGGTGATGTGTTTAAAATCCTCTCCCCTGTCTTTGTAGGCTTGGTGTTTGATTTTTAATGCCTCGTTGATTTGGATCAAAATAAAGCCCATAATCAGCGACTTTTCACCCCCGTTTTTGATCTCCTCCAACTCTAGGATCACATTTTTTTCGAGCAAATCCACAAAGTTAAGCCCGCGATCGTTGTTGAGTAAGAGGGCTTTAGAGCCCACTAAAAGCCCTTGTAATCTGGCGTTGATCGAGCCGATATAATCGTCTTTGAGGCGTTGATCAAAGCCTTGTTGTTCTACGATCTTGGTGGTTTTGTGGTAGAGATCGCTTAGAGTGGGGAAGGCAAAGACCCCCGGATCAAAGGGATTTGTAAAGCGCGTGTTGGTGGAGGTGTTGATGTCCCAACCATAGTCTTTATAACACTCATAGAGCGCGGTTTCTATGATTTGGGGAATGGCTGCCTCCATGTCAAAGGCGGCTTCAATATTGGCTTTGATCATCCCCACCCTAGAGGTGATGTTCTCATGGGGGAAGAACTCAAAGGGGTTGAGTTTAAAGGGGGCGAGTTTGGGGTTGCCCAAAGTAAAGACTAATAAATTCTCTTGAAACTGACTATCTTCTAGCAAAGCACGATACTCTGTTTTAGCCGGCTCGATCACTAAAAAGGGCATACCCGCACTCTTAAGCAAACTTTGACAAGTGGTCGTCTTACCCGAGCCAGTTACCCCAGCCACAAAAATATGCTTATCCAGCCAAGATTTTTGCAAATGCACGGACTGATCTAAGAGTTTCCCACTTTGCACCATTTTTCCTAAGTTTAAATGCGCTCCGCTAGTAGTCCCCCTTTTGACATTCAAACCAAATTCCACTTCTTCGCGCAGGGGCAAGCCCACCACTTCCTTTTTAGGCAGGGTAGCAATCACGCCTAGCTCACTGGTGGAGAGCCAGCTAGATTGGGTGGTTAAATCCCTTGAAAATAAAAGCCGCAAAGCCTGCGCGTGTTTGCCCTGTTGAGAGAGAGAAATTTTAGAGATTTGGAAATTTTTTAAGCCCTCAATCTCGTAGGCATCGCTATCGTTATCTAAAAATTGCATCTGCAAGGGGGCTTTGTTATTCTCATCGCCTGAGAATATTGCCCCAATTGCCCTACCTAGCTTACTTAAATGCCCTTTTTGCTGGGTAGCTAGATAAATACAGGTATGGAATAAACCCTTGCTACGCCCAAAGTTGAGCCGTTTTAAAAGCACTTCATCCAGGTATTTCATCCACTCGCTGGCTATTTTATTGGTGTACTCAACGCTTAAAGTTTCGCCGGTGTTGGTGGTGGTGCTACTGCCCTTAGTTTCGCCTTTATTGGTGGTGTTGGTGGTAGAAGTGCCCTGTGTTTTTGTCTTGGTGTGAGAAGTGCCCTCATTGGCAGTATCATTAGTGTTGTAATTATCCTTGCCTTGTGAATTATTGCTACTTGTCCCCTTGGATTTGCTCCAACCTTCGTTTTTAGCCTCTGCCTCTGCCCATGAGGCATTAACCCCCTCTGCCTTAGAACTCCCCTCGTTCTTCTGGATGGATTGTTTAGCCATAGGAGCTAGATCGTTGTAAAACTTAAACAACTCGGTTTCTAGCTGGTTGGTGTAGCTCTTGCTAAAGGGTTTGGCTAAAATCAATAGGGCGAAGGTATCCCCACTCATAATATCCACAAGCCGATCGATCCCTTGAAATTTTCTTTGTCTTTGTAGAGGCTAGGCACGCCGTCCATGCGCGCAAATCTTTTCATATTACGGACTTGATCTAGCAAGATGCTTTTGTGCTCCCTCTCTATCTTTTCCACCTTAGAGCCTCTAAAATTGCCCTCAATGCTAGGTTTGAGCACCTTTGTGGCTAAATCATCAATGTCTAATTCTAGGCTACCTTGATAACCCTTATCCTTAGCCATCCCCACAAAGAAAGACACACCATTAGCATAGCCTAAAATCAAATACACCAGCAATGCCCCCTCCATACGCGCCATGCTGATCACATTTTCAAAGGCTTCTCTACGGGGGCTGTCCTTTTCAAAGGTGAGCTCTTGGATATGGTAAAAATGGACGTCACGCGCCTCTAAGTGTGCATTAGTTGCTAGGGCTAGCACTCTGCCTTGATCGCGATAGCCCCTAATGAGGGTTTGGTAATCTGTGGTGTTGATGTTATTCATAGTTTTACCTTATTGATTTCTGTGAGATACTCCCCACTCTCTAGTCCTTCTTGCGTCGCTACGACAAATTCAAATTCACTAGGACTTACCAAGCGCACAAAGATAAAGGCGTTGGGGTCGGCTATGCCTGTTTCTAGGGTCTTTTTCTTAATGGCGGGGTCTGTAGGACTTAGAGCGTGTGCGCTAGTTTGAGCGGTGTAATGTAGCTCAAAACGGCTTTCAGAAGCATCGATGAATTCGAGCCACTTGTTATAGGGCTGGTTTTTATCGATGAGCACCTGAAATCTTTGTCTGCGTTCCCGCCCTAGAAAGTATTTAAAATGCGCGCTTTCTTGCGCGTAGGTGTTAATCACCTGAATCGATCCGCCCTTGCGCGCCCTGAGCAATCCAAAGGCTACGCCCGTTTTGCCATTGGGTTTTTCTAAATCCGTGCTAGTTAGGGGTTGGTGTAAGATAAAGTTAGCGGATTCTTGAAACTCTGCTTGAATACGCGCTATCTCTGCGTTAAACAATTCCTCTACAAAAGCAGATTTGCTCGCATTGCCTGCTAAAAAGATATGGAATGTGTCAATGTCTGTTGCGCTATCTCCCTTGTTTTTAAAATAAGATGCGCTTGCCTCATAGAACCTCTCAAAGAACCGCTCAACCCCCTTTCTAATGCGCTCCTTAAACAAGTTTAGCACTTCTGTCGCGCTAAAATCTAAACTTATACCTGCAATTTGTTGCCCATTACGATCAAAGAGATTAAGCCGCAATTCCCCCTCATCCTCAAATTCCCCGCCCTCCCAAAGCGGGCGCAATTTTTCTACTAAGGTCTTGGTGTTAGTGCGCGCCTCTTGGGAATTATTGAGCAAAGTTTCACTGCCTAAAAAGGCTTGGCTTTCGGCGGCTTTCTTAAAGGGGAAGTGTTTTTGCAGTAACAAATCTTTATTCTTCTTAAAGACTTCAAAACTTGCTAACTCTAATAAATTCTCTCCGCCCAAGTAGCGATCCCCCCCTGCGCCAAAGTGTTCTAAAATGTAGTCATAACGGCTAGAATCCGGAGTGCCTTTAAATAATCCAAAGTCAAAATCAGTCGTCCCACCCCCAAAGTCAAAGACTCCATAATAGATTCGCTCCTGTTCGTTAGGCTCAAATCCATAACCCTCTAAAGCCATGAGCGCGTAAGCTGCGGGTTCCCCTGCTCCTTCCTCTACTTTGAGTTGTGCAACCACCCCTTGAGAGTGCAAGCTGTCAGGTAAAGATTTAGCGATGCCCTTTTTAAAACTTTCTAAGATCATGGCACGCACTTCTGGCTCATAGGTAACCGGAAAAGAGAGCAGGTAATTTAAGAAAATCCCATGGTGTTGGTTATTGATGTAGAGCCCTAAATAGTAGGCGTAAATTTCAATAGGGTTGAAATTATCGCCTCTTAAATCCAAAGCTCCCTTCACTTCAAAATGCGCTTTTTGTTTGTCCAAGATTTGCAATTTTTCATGCTGGTTGCCCGCCCATTGCTTGAGTTCGTTTAAATACGCGTTGTATTCGCTCGAAGGACTGCCCAAAAACGCGCTATAAGCGGTGTGAGAAACCTGCACCTCCTCCCATTCCGTCTTAGGTCGCCCCGCTTTTGCCTTGTAGCTCTGTAAAAATTTAGTCAAGTTGGTAAAGCTAAGTATTGTAGGGTTTTCATATTGGCATCTCTCCACCCCAGTCGCAAAATCCCCTAAACCCACCCGCATAGGACGAATTGCTCCATTGCCCTCTTGGTAAACCACCACCGTGCTGGTTGTCCCAAAGTCAATCCCCACTAAGCCCTCTTTGATGTCGGCTTTGGGGTTGCGCGCAATCAAAGGGGTTTCAAAGCGCACAAAACTAGCCTTGCCTCCTACATAGGCACCAGCGACATCCCAAAGCTCCCAAGAGCCTCTATTGGCATCACTTAAAATTCTAGGGTCGTAGGGGGTGATGTCGGCACGGATTTTATCAGCCTCCAAAAAGTTGCGCGCATAATCCCCGCCTCCCACATTCTCTTTAGAAACCCATTTGTCTTTTGCCCACACAAAGGCATTGAGGGGTGTAGAACTCAAGCTCTCCAAACCTTCGACTCGGTTAGCCGACTGCTCTAGTTTGCTTTCGGCTTCTTGGCTTTGCTGAAAGCAAAAGATCATCTTTTTGATCGACTCTGTTTCTGTATGTGCATTCTCCATTTTGAGAAGAAGACTTCTAATTTCACTAATTTCAACACATTTTCTAGGACGCGGTTTAAAACTAGAAATGCGGCAAAGCAGGCTAAAGACCTCTTTTAGAGGCTTGTCAAAAGGCATGCTCATCAAAAACCAATGCGCGTTTTTATCTGCAAAGTTGCCACGCTGACTCTGCAAACTTCCATTTTGTATGTAATAGGCGTGTTCCATATCCCAAAAGATAGAAAGGGTATTTTTTCTAGTTTTCCCTTGGGCGTTTTGGATTGTGGGTAGTTTGGGGTAGATTTTTTTCATGTAAATTTCACCCCGCGCGAACATGTCCTCCATCCAAGTCGCCCAAAAGGGAAAGTCTTTAGGACTCTTGCCTAAAAATTGGAAGCACGCCCGATGTATAGAGTATAGGGCATCTTCCGATCCAAACCAATCCATTAAAATTTGTTGCGCCTCTTCATCCTGAGTATTGAGATTCCCCACTGCTTCCATTTTTTCAGGTCCCAAAGAATGGGTCATTGTAATCACCATATGCGCGCCATAGACAAAGACTATCGCCTGCTCTTTGGGTAGATAGAAACCAAGTTCGCCGATCTTAATCGCTTCCTCCTGCGCCACTTTTTGTTTAAATGCCTCAAAACACGCAAGAATATGAGAGCTAAAGGGGTGTTGAGGATTTGAGAGGTTTTCGTTGTCTAAGAACTCTTTCCAGCTCGCATTGATTCCCTCCTGTGTTTTTTCTTCGGGGAGATAAATCCCTTTGACTACGCTAACATCCTTACTATAGCGTGTCGTGCGTCTTTGCCATTGTAAAAAACGCTCAATACCCAAACCCCTTCGCAACGCACCTAAAAACACCAAACAAAGCTCTTTAAGACTGCTCAAAACCTCAGCAAAGGGAATTTTGTCCCACACTTTTTTTACTTGCGCTTGGCAACGCTTCAAGATTTTTTGCAGCTCTTCAGAGAGCTTTTTTAAATCCTCTTTATTTTTGTAAGCTAGCCTTGCTAAGAAGACAAGACCTACAATAATCCCCCCTATGAGCGCGATCCAAAAGATAATTTTTACGCCTAGCCAAATCCAAGATAGCAGGCTCAAATACCCTGCCCATAGAGTTAGAAAACCGCTCGGAGCAAAATAACGCACCAGCCCTAAACCCATGCCAATCAAGAGATCTAGCCAAATCATCTTGATCCCTTGTTCCATGCGCCATGTTTTTGCGTTCAAACCCACAATAAACACCACAAGCGCGATGAAATCCACAAAAATCACCATGCCTAAAATCTTAAACACAGCTCCCCAATCCACACTCCAGCCTGCAAAAATAGAGGCATAGAGAGGTGGAAAAAACCAGCGCGAGACTAAAGAAATGATACCTGCCAATACGCCCAGCGTAACTAGCACAGAGAATGTGCGCACCACTTTACGCATCACTCTTTTTGAAACCTGTGTAGCGCTACTACCCACATAACGCCCAAACAATCTATCATTTCTCGCTTCTGCCTCTGCGCGCGCGTTATAAGCAACCCCAGCCAAGCTAAATAAAACCCCTAGCATTATTTCTCCTTAAACCTTGCTTTTGCTATAAAAATGCTTATAACTCCACCCGCACCACTTCGCTCAAATACTCCCCACTCTCTAGTCCTTCTTGCGTCGCTACGACAAATTCAAATTCGCTAGGACTTACCAAGCGCACAAAGATAAAGGCGCGATCGCTTACCATGCCCGTTTCTAAGGCTTTTTTCTTAATCGCGCTATCTTCAAGACTAAGTGTATTGGTGCTAGCACTCGCATGGCCGGTGTAGTAAACCTCAAAATGGCTCTCAGAGGCATCTAAGAATTGCACCCACTGGTTATAGGGCTGGTTGCGTGCCACTAAAGTATAAAACTTACGCTTTTTAGAACGCCCCAAGAAGTATTTGAACTTGATGTTCTCCTCTACATTGTAATCGATCACTTGGATCGACCCACCCCTGCGCGCTTTTATGAGCCCAAAAGCTACCCCTGTTTTGCCATTGGGTTTTTCTAACTCCTCCCCACCTAGTGGCTGATGCACGATAAACTCGATCTCTTGAAGCCCCTCTTGCTCCATCTCTGCTTTGATCTGGGTAATCTTCTCTTTAAAGAGTTCTGTAACAAAGGCGGATTTGCTCGCATTACCCGCTAAGAAAATGTGAAACGAGTCAATATCCCTAGCACTATCGCCCCTAGAGTTAAAGTAAGCGTTAGTGGCATGCACAAATTCCCCAAAGAAATTTTCTACCCCTCTTTTAATGCGCTCTTTGAAGAGTTTTTGCACTTCTTGGGTGTTAAAATCCAAACTCACCCCCGCAATCTGCTCTGCATGGCTATTAAAGAGGTTCAACATCAAAGAGTCTTCCTCTTCAAACTCCCTACCCTCCCATAGGGGTCTTAACTTTTCTACTAAACTCTTGGTGTTGATCCGCGCTTCTTGTGAGTCGCTGAGTAGAATCTCACTCCCGGGGAAAGGCGCGCCCTCTGCGGGCTTTTTAAAGGGGATGTGTTTTTCTAGCAACACATCTTTATTGCGCTTAAAGACTTCAAAACTTGCTAACTCTAATAAATTCTCTCCGCCCAAGTAGCGATCCCCCCCTGCGCCAAAGTGTTCTAAAATGTAATCATAACGGCTCGATTCGGGGGCTTCTTGAAAGAGTCCAAAATCAAAATCTGTGGTTCCGCCTCCAAAGTCAAAGACTCCATAATAAACCCGCTCCTCTGCGCTAGGCTCAAAGCCATAACCCTCTAAAGCCATGATTGCATAAGCTGCTGGCTCGCTCGCCCCCTCCTCAACTTTAAGTTGCTCTACCACGCCCTGAGTATGTAGGCTATTGGGCAGGGATTTAGCCAAGCCCCTTTTAAAACTCTCTAAGATCATTTTACGCACTTCTACCTCGTAGGTTACAGGGAAAGAGAGCAAATAGTTTAAGAAAATGCCATGGTGTTGGTTGTTGATATAAAGCCCTAAATAGTAGGCATAAAGTTCAATGGGGTTGAGATCGCCCTCTTTTAAATCCAAACTGCCTAACAAGTCAAAATGTGTTTTTTGCTTGTCTGTAATTTGGAATTTTTGGTGCTTATTGCCTGCCCATTGTTTGAGCTCACTCAAGTAAGAGTTGTATTCACTAGAGGGACTACCTAGCATGGAGCTATAAGCGGTGTGCGAGATATTGACATCGCTCCATTTTGTCTTGGGTCGCCCTTTTTGCGCTTTGTAACTCTCTAAAAAGCGTGTGAGATTGTTAAAACTTATGATCGTGGGGTTTTCATATTGTTTTTGATCCACCCTTTGGCTCAAATTTCCCAAACCCACACGCATGGGGTGAATTGACGCGCTCTCCTCTTGATAAACCACCACCGTGCTAGCCGTGCCAAAGTCGATTCCCACTAGCCCGTTTTTAATATCCACTTTGGGGTTTCTAGCAACAACAGGGGTTTTAAAGGGCACAAACACCCCTTTTTGTGCACCCTGATCCTCCCATAGCTCCCAAAGTCCCCGGTTAGCGTCTGTGAGGATTTTAGGATCGTAGGCTTTGATGTTCGCGCGCTCTGTATCGGCTTGGGTGAGATTGTTAAAATAATCCTCCCTTGCGCTTAGGGCTTGAGGGTTGGCGAGGATAAAGTCAAGGTCTGTTTTAGCAGGATTAGGCATAAAAGCGGAGACAATGGCATAATCTGGGCTTTGTTGTAAAGGCGCAAAAACGGCTTGCGATAACGCCTCGTAATCTTGTTGGATGAGTTGCGCCAAAGCCTGTTCTGCTTCCTTAGCGCGCGCTGAGTCTTCTAATATCGTCGCTATTTCTTCTTGTTTATCTGCGGGCATGTCTTCTAACTGGCATCCTCGTGTTAGAAATTGTTGTTTTTGCTCCTGTGTAAGATTAGGGAAGGCTTTTAGTGTTTGGATATCATAAGGCATCAAGGTAAGAAGTGTGAAAAACCATGCAAAGGCTTCTTTTAAAGACTGCGCGGCAGGCACGAGGTCTAGGGTCCAAGCACTATTGGAACCCCATACATAGTCATATAGTGTTTTGCCATTTCCAAAGTATGTGCAACAAGTTTTATTGGAATAATATGGATCATAAAGCAAATGTGCAGGATAAGAGGATACCAAAAGCGGGCGGGCGCGGTTGATACAAAGATAGTTGCGGATTCTTTGTTGTTGCTCATCTCTTAAAACAGGGAGATGCGGATAAATGCGCGCCATTGCGCCCTCTACTTGTTTTTGGTTAAACTTCACATCGTGGTAAGCATCGCCTGCAGTCTTTATAAATACTTGGTGTAACGGGCTTGGTGTGAAGTGCCAGTTAGTTGTATCCTGATTGATTATTTGCCGATACACAAACCCAAAAACCTTTTCTTTGGGCAGGTAAAAGCTGGTCTCATTGAAAACCAAGATTTCTTTTTGCTCTATATTTTGTTTAAACAGCTCAAAACAAGCGTTAATGTGCTTTGTAAAAGAGTGCTTAGGATTTGAAAGATCTTTACTATTTTCAAACTCATTCCAACTTGCTTTCATCTCCGCTTCTAATTGCTCTTTGGGGAGATAAACCCCCTGAATGGTTTTTGTGTGTTCCATGTATTCTCCTTTAAATTTTCACCACAGATTGTCTTTTCACTTCGCCGGTTTTGGTGTGTCTAAAGCCCCACAACAACACACTAGCAATTTGCCCGCTCGCATTGGTGCTAGAGTGGTGGCGTTGGTGTTTGGTGGGGTCATAAGACTCTCCCACCTCTAGGGGGTCTAGCTGGTAGGGCGTGGCTTGTGCGTAGTAGGCAAAGAGGGCATAAAAGATTTCTACTAGGATTTGTGCGTCCTCTGTATCACTTTTAAGCGCGTTGTTGGTGTAATCCCAAAGCATTTCAATATTCTTACCCTGTGTGCCAATGACTAGAAAAGCAAGCGGATCGCCCTCTTTCAAGAGATTGGACAAACCGCTTTTCATACTGGCAGACAGAGTTAAAAACAATGTGTAAGCCTTGATTTGGTGTTTTTCTAGCTCTGCGTGGGCTTGCTCTAATGCTTCCTTTGTGCGCTCTAATTGCGCTTGGGCTTGATCTAATGCCCCTTGCGTGCGTTCTAGCTCTGCTTGTTTTTGCTTATCTGCTTTTTGCCGGCTATTCAAGTCTTGCTCTAAAGTGGCTAACTGGGTTTTATAGCCTTGTAATTCCTCTTGCACCTTTTGTATCTCTTGGTGCGCTCTTTGCTCTTGTTCTGCCATGTGTGTTGCATTGGTTTTTTCTTGGCTTGAAAATAGATTTTTAAAACATTGGATAAAACATTGAAACATCGCTTCTTGCACCTCTTGATCTTGGAGTAAGTCTAACACTTGGGTTTTTAGGGGGTTTTGGAGGGTTTGGGAGTGCATACTAGCCCTTTTGTGCTTGTTTTATCCCCATTATATCACCCCCCCCCCCCTGTCAAGGCAAACCTAGTTGTCTTGTGGGATAGTAAGCTCGGCTGTAAGTTAGCGTCCACGCATAAAACACGATCAAAACCAGTGTTTTGCTAGTAGCTTAAGCGCGCTTGTCTAGTGAGGGTTGTAGGATGCTATGCGTCATCGCCCCCTAAAGAGCCAATCAAACAAATTTAACGCGCTTTTTTGCATTGTTTTCCCGCATTTAGGGCAGGTGTCGCCAAGTTTAGCTAAATCCGCCCCGCTTAAACAATCGCTTTTAAAGGATATAACCTTAGAGTATCCACAGGAACACACAAACTTAATGGGTTTAGGGGCAAGAGGCATGATCACTCCTTGTTTTGAGATAGAGTCTGCAAAAACTCCCTGCATTGTCGCAACGCTAAAAAGCGGTGCGAGATGGCGTTTTTCTCTAGACGATCCAAGCTCAGATTATACCCCTCTGGGATGAATAGGGGATCATAACCAAAGGCTTGGGGATTGAGCGGGGCTTGAATCACCTTGCCCTTGCACTCCCCCTTAAAACTCTTTTGGTAGTATTGCCCCCCTATCCTAGCGCACACCCCCACCACACACACAAAAGATGCCCTAGACTCCCTAATCCCTAGTTCTTGCAAACAGGCTAAGAGTTTGAGATTATTGCATGTGTCGCCTAAGTCCTCTTTGGGGAGAATAAAGCGTCGTTGTATAATCGCATGCACCCCCTCTTTAATGGCAGCAAATCTCGCGCTATAAATACCGGGCATCCCTCCCAAAGCTTCCACACACAGCCCACTATCATCTGCCAACACACACAAATCCCTATGACTCTCTTGCAAGAGATCGTAAACCACACGCGCTTTTAAGCACGCGTTTTCTTCAAAACTCGCACCACTCTCTAAGATTTCCATCTCCCCCAAAAACATGCGGTAACTTTGCACCTCAAAATTGTTTAGGATCAATTCCACCTCTTTGAGTTTGTGCGCGCTATTGCTAGAGAAAATGGCTTGCATTAAAATCCTCCATCTGTTAAAATACCCCCACACTAAACATCTAAAACCAATGCTTTAGGGGTGGTAGTGGAGTTTTACCAAACTCTCTTGCACTTTTTTATGGACCCTACACAAATGCTCTTAGCCTCTATGGGGGATCACATCTTAGAGGGCTTGCAACTCCCTCTCAATGCCCTTTTGAGCTTAGTGTTGATGGTGTGGGCATACCAACGGGTGCGCTTGGGGGACTTTTTCCATCTGAGCACACTCTTTTCCTTGCTAGGATTTGTGTTGTTTTTTACCCTCTTCAACTACGCCCATAAACACCCCCAAGAGTTTTACAACACTCTGAAAACTCTGATCTTTTATGGTGCAGACACACTCATGGAGCTTGTGCGCTCTGTTTTGCACACAGCAGAGCGTAGCACACAAAACACGCCTCTAGATTTTGCTTTTCTAGTTGATCAGACTTTCCACACTCTAGGTTTACTCTTGCAGACCATGGACACCTCTAGTTTCAACACCTCTAGTTTATTGGGTGTGGGGGTGTTGCTCTCTCAAGGGGCTTTATTGACTTTACTGCTGGGTTTAGCCTTGATGGTGGCTATAGAGATTTATCTGTGGTTAGCCTTGGGGGTGTTGGTGTTGCCTTTGGGCTTTTTTGCTAGCACTAGAGCCATACTCTGGCTGTATCTTAGAAAATGTGTAGCCTTGAGTTTTTATAAACCCCTCGTGGTGTTGCTTGCCTTTTATAACGCCCGTGTGTTGCAGACCCTCATCCCTGCTCTTAGCACCCCTCAAGCTTATGAAACCCATTTGTTGGTGGTTATCAGCGCTCTATTAGAAGTCTTTTTAGCCCAACGCGTGGCGCATTTTATCCAATCTCTGTGCCACATACAAGGGGGGGTGCAAGACATCGTGCAATTAGCCAGTGTGAGTAAAACCAGTGTGGTGCAAAGTGTGGGCGCACTCTATAGCACAACCCTCAAGCACACCCACACCTCTAACCAGTCCACTAACACAGACACGCCCACAAAAACCCCAGAGGTATCCTTGCGTATCCAAACCCTCTTTGATCAAAAGCCCCACATCAACCCCACCACAATAAGGCATCACGATGAAAAATAAATACTGGTTGTCATGTGTCTTGGCTATAAGCCTTGGGTCCTGCACAGCCCACTATTATGAAATGCAAAAGAGCCCATGCGCGCTAAAACACCCCATGCCAAAGCGCGTTGGACAGATTGTTGCACAAAAACTGTAAAAATCAAGATGGGTGTTAGTGGCGTCGTATAGAGTGTATGCTCCTTTGGGGATTTAGCTTGCTTGTTAAATCCTCAGTCCCCTTTATTTGAAATCAACATGGAATTTAAAAAAGATGCGTTTCTCTTGGACATCCTCTTAAAAGCCATCAATGGGTAACTTTACTACAAAGGGGACTACTCTATGGATCCCATTTATCGCCTAAAAAGAGATGGCAAGCGCATTTTTATGGATAAAATTAATAACAATGTATTAGATGATTTGGAGGATCGTTGCTATGAGAAAGGTTATTGCCAAACATGGTCGGATAAAAATGGGATTGACTAGATTAAGCGCGCTATTGGGGCTTTTGTGCTTTCTAGCTAATGTGGCGTGGGGGGTGGAGTGTGATTATGATTCTTCTTATTTGGCTAACAAAATAGATCATTTTGCCCAAAAACTTGATTCTAATTTTGTCCCCTCTGCTATTGCCAACGCCCACACTACAGAGGTGAGTCAAGCCCATGTAGGGAAGACTTTGTATTGTGGTGTGGTGATGCGTTTATTCATCGCAAATGCTTCTCCATACACATACACTGACTATAAACATATCATTGATCATCGCTTGATGTGCTTTAATATCAGCAAGGATGCACGAACATTTGAGGGTTTTTGTTTGTCTTTATACCCCGCATCTAAGAGCTCACAAATTAGCATGGAGTTTAAAAAAGATGCGTTTGTGTTAAAGATTGAGGAGTCTTTTATAGAATGCGATAGCACCACCTTCAGATCACAGACTCTGCTCTTCAAGCAAGAGGGCGATCGCTATGTCTTGCACAGCTACACCGGTGCTTTTGATGGCGATCCCGATCCCTTTTACCGCCAAAAACGCGATGGCAAGAAAATTTATATGGACGCAATTAATAATGATGTGCTAGACACACTAGAGGATCGTTGTTACAAAAAACACTACTGCCAAACATGGGAGGAGAAAAATGGGATTGAGTGAGGTGGGACGCGCTTTGGCGTGTGGGCGTAGACGATAAGCCCCAATGCTGTGCTACTAAGCCTCTTTGGTATCTTTTTGCTGTAAAATACTTAAAAGTTGTCATAAGGGGTTAAATATGGTGAGTGTGCATGCAAGGCGTTGGCGGGCGTTTAAGGACAATAGGCGGGCGTTGTGGGCGTTGGTGGTGTTTGTCGCCCTCTTTGTGCTCTGCTTGGGCGCGGAGCTGTGGGTGAATGACAAGCCCCTGTTTATTTACAAAGACCACAAGGCGTATTTTCCCATCTTTAAAGACTACCCAGAAACCACTTTCGGGGGGGATTTTTACACCAGTGCGGATTATAACGACCCCTATGTCAAAAATCATCTGCTCAAAGACGCTTTTGTGATCCGCCCTCTTATCCCCTATTCTTACGACACCATTGTGATGGATTTAAAGCAAAGCGCGCCCACGCCTCCGAGTTGGCAACATTGGCTAGGCACGGACGATCAAGCCCGCGATGTGTTGGCGCGCTTGGTCTATGGGTATCGGGTTTCTATCCTCTTTGCGCTTTTGCTCAGTGGCTTTAGCGTGGTGGTGGGGGTGGGGGTGGGGGCGTTGCAGGGTTATTATGGAGGGCTTTTAGACCTCTTGGGGCAACGCTTTATTGAGATTTGGAGCGGGATACCCATGCTCTTTTTGCTCATCATTCTCTCCAGCATGTTCACTCCTAGCTTTTGGTGGCTTTTGGCTTTGGTGCTGGCATTTTCTTGGATGGGTTTAGCCCAAGTGGTGCGCACGGAGTTTTTCAGGGGGCGTAATATGGACTATGTGCGCGCTTCTTATGCCTTAGGGGTGAGCGATGCGCGCGTGATCTTTTATCACATTCTGCCTAATGCGATGGTGGCGACCACGACTTATATCCCCTTTATCATGGCTGGCAGTATAGGGGCGTTGGCGAGTTTGGACTTCTTGGGCTTTGGGATGCCTATTGGGAGCGCGTCCTTAGGGGAGCTGTTAGAACAGGGTAAAAACAATCTCTACGCCCCGCATTTAGCTCTAGCGGGCTTTTTTGCGATCGCGCTATTGCTCTCTATTTTGGTTTTCATTGGAGAAGGAGTAAGAGATGCCTTTGATGCCACCAACTTCAAATAAACCCCTTTTGCGCTTAGATTGCGTGAGCGCGCGCGTAGGGCAGGATTTTTTATTGCAAGAGATCACTTTGGAGATCAAACCCGCCCAAAGGGTGGCTTTGGTGGGGGAAAGCGGGAGTGGAAAAAGCTCGCTAGCCCGCCTGATTTTACAACTCACCCCCCTTGTGCGCCCCCTAAAGGGTAAAATCTTGTTTGAGGATCAAGACCTTTTGCGCTTAAAACCCGCGCAATTGCGCGCTATTAGAGGTAAGGACATCGCCTACATCGCCCAAGAACCCCTAAGCGCGCTCAATCCCTTACACAAGATCAAAACTCAAATTATAGAGAGTTTGCGCCTGCATAAAACCTGCCCCAAGCAAGAGTTTAACGCACGCCTTGAAGAGGCAATGACTCAAGTGGGCTTGGGGATGGATTTGCTGGAGCGTTATCCCTACCAACTCAGCGGGGGGCAAAACCAGCGCGTGGCGATCGCTATGAGCATTATCAACCGCCCCAAACTCTTGATCTGTGATGAACCCACCACCGCCCTAGACGCGCAGGTGCAATTACAAATCTTAGAGCTTTTAAAGACCTTGAGCGTGCAAAACAACATGGCGATTTTGCTCATCAGCCATGATTTAGGCGCGGTGCAGTGGCTGGCTGAATATGTCTATGTCTTGCAGAGTGGGCAATTATGCGAGCACAATGAGATTAAAACCCTCTTTGCTAACCCCATCCACCCTACGACTAAATTACTCTTAGAGGCGCGCCACCTGCCCCGTAAAAAACCCCTGCAACAGGGGCAAGAAACCCTGAAATTACAAGATTTTGGGGTGCAGTATGTGCAAAAACGCTTTTTGGGAGCTAATAAGGTGCGCATCGCCATTCAGGGGGTGAATTTATGCCTGCACGCGCGCCAAACTTTGGGCATTATCGGGGAGTCTGGCAGTGGTAAGAGTTCGCTAGCTTTGGGGATTTTAAAACTCATCAATTCAGTAGGAGAGCAATTTGTGCTAGGGCAAAATGTCAGTCAGCTCAATCGCAAGAGTTTTAAGCCCTACCGCAAGTCCTTACAAATGGTGTTTCAAAACCCCTATGCGTCCTTAAACCCGCGTTGGAGCGTGCAAGAGATTTTGCTAGAGGCTTTTTACGGAGTGGGAGGCAGGGGGGATGTAGAGGTAGCGCAAGCCAGCTTAGAGGCTGTGGGCTTGGAGGCAAAATATCTCACTTACTACCCCTTTGAGCTCAGTGGGGGGCAACGCCAAAGGGTGGCGATCGCCCGGGCGATCATCTTGCACCCGCAGGTGGTGGTGATGGATGAGCCCACTTCTGCACTAGATAAGAGCATGCAAAAGGTGGTGTTAGGGCTATTGCTAGAATTGCAAGAAAAGCTCAATTTGAGCTATCTTTTTATTAGCCATGATTTAGATGTGATTGAGAGCATTTGTGATTCTGTGCTGGTGGTAGAGAGGGGGCAAGTGGTGGAGAGCGGGAGTGTAGAAAGCGTCTTTAGCGCGCCCAAAAGCCCCTATACTAAGAGGTTGTTAGAAACTAGACTTTGACTTTACTCTTGCCTAGAAAACAAAGATCGAACGATTGTGTCCTCCTTATGGAGGAATGCCCCACCGATGTAATTTTTAGGGCAGGTGATGCATAAGCCTAATAAATCCCCACGCTGGCTAAAGCCATCCCCACCACTAGGGCAAAAATGGGGATGATCACCGCCACAATCGCGATATCTTTATAACTTTGTTTGTGGGTCATCCCCGTGATGACAAGCAAGGTCAGCACTGCCCCATTGTGGGGCAGAGCGTCTAGCCCGCCTGAGGAGATGAAAGGCTCTGTGTTTCTAGGCAAACCCGCCCAAAAAGGGGCTAGAGTTAGAAGTCGATCTTATTATTATCCACATCGGCCGTGCCCGCGCCCACACCTTGTTGGTAATTGCGCAATTGCTTGAACGCCTGGGCTTTGATGCGTTCAATAGCTGCGCTGCGATCGGGCTGGTCGGCGTTTAGGATTTTAGAATAGACGATATTACCCTGACAATCCTTGATATTGAGGTTGAGCCCGATATGGAACAAGCCATTTGCCGTGCTCTCATAGATCTTATTTTCAATGCTATACAAGCCCGGATCGCTAGATTGCTGGATAAAGCGCGCGTATTGTCCCGTGAGCGCGTCAGAAATCTCTGCATCCGAGCCGGGCGCGTAGATAAGATTTGCCTTAGGGCGCGGGCTATTCTCCTTGATGAGCTCTTGATAGGGGGCTAGAGAAGCCACACCCCGCCCATAAGCGTTTAAGATTTCTTGCAAAGGCATGGCTTGGGAGAGGGTGCTTTGCAACTTATGCATCTCTTTTAAGAAAATGCCCTTGCAACCCTCTTGGGGGTGCAGGGTGCTCAGAGTGTTGTAGAGATTGCGGTAACGCTTGGCTAAGGTGTTTAAGAACATGTTCTTGTTGAGTTTGAGACGGGTATAACAGGTGTGGTGGGCGCATTCTTGTTTGTCTGTCTTGACATTGACAAACTTGATCGAATCCACCACTAGGCGGATATTCTGGCTAGAATGCTTGTTTAAAGTGTTGTTATCCCGTGTGGTTTGGCTGGTGGTGGTAGAAGACACGCTCACCACGATTCCGCTTGCTAAATCGTTCAGGGCTTTTTGCTTGGCGATCTCTTTGGTGTCCCCCATTCCATTGCCATAGAAATACGCTGAATCGCCCTTGAAATTCTGGTACCAATGTGGCGCGCCATGGGCTTGCAAGAATAAAGGGATAATGCCCAAAGACAACAGACATCTAGCAAACATGACTTCTCCTTCAAAAAGTGTTATTCTAACATAAAATTCCAACTACCATAAAACTTTCACCACACTGGAGTAACCAAAACTCCTAATGTAGATAATATTGTGCTTGTTGGCACAAAAAGTGTCGGGAGACAAGGGCACAGACGCTTGGCAGGTTAGTAGCGTGAAATTGTAAATATCTTGCCCATCGGCTAACACACGCACGCGCTCGTTGGGGGTGTTACTCACGCGCGCTGTGTAAATCCTACGCGGGAAAACGCTAGGGGAGCGGATGTCTGCCGAAGTGCTCACAGCTGCATAGAGCGAAGAAAACAGTCCTCCTAGCACCCCTAAGTATTGGTTAGAAATGGCTTCTAAACCCACTTTCAAGATCGTTGAGGTGATGGCGCGCGTGATGATGTAAGGGAGTTGTTTTTTAAACTCATTGGCGATGAGATCGTCTAATAAAACCAATTCTTCAAACTTGTTTTGCTGGTGGGTGGTGTTCAAGCTAAAACTGGTGTGGAAATCTACCCCATCTACTAATTGTGGCAGGGCTAGGCTTGCGGTATACATCCCTTGGGCTAGAGGGAGGGGGAGGGTGATTTTAAATTCTTGTTTAGTGGCTTGTTTGCCATCTTCAATAAACACCCATGTGAATTTTTGCAAAGAGGGGTGCTGGAAAAAGAGCAGATCTTCACCAATGGTGATGACATGGCTAATCCCATAGGCTTCTTTGAGATAATCAATGCCCTTAGCGCGTTCATTATCCAAGGCGAAAAATAACCCAGAAAGGTAGGACACAGCCGGGTTAATCAAGTCGCTATAAGCACTGAAACGATCCAAATTGGAATAATCCTCCTGCAGCACCTCCTGCACCTTAGAATCCGAATCCTGCGCGCTCAATCTAGAGGAGCTCTTTTCGTGCATTTTGTCAATAGCTTTTTGAATTTGCTTGTAGTAAAACTCCTTAGCGCGCCTTTGCCTGTCATTGGCGCGGTTAAACTCCACGCGCGCGTCATTGGGATCGCCTATGATCAAGTAGTCCATCGCCTTGTAGTAATTCATCAACACGCTCTCATAAATGCTTCCCACATAGGTTTTGACATTGTCATTGACTAAAACCGCGCCCACATTGCTCAAGGATTTATTGAAAAGATTGATATGGTGGTTAAATTGGGCTTCGGCCGCATCAAGCGCCACAATGGAATCTTGGTAACGCCCTAACATCAACGCGCTCATGCCTCTTTGCAATTCCCATAAAGATCCGTCTTTATGATCCTTGAGACTCATTTTGCTAGAAAAGCTATAGGCATTTTGCAAACCAAGCGGAGAGTAGTAGGCTTGATCAAAATGCGCGAATTCCGAACGATGTCCGGTGCAACCCACAAAAAATAATAACAAAAAAACTAGGTAAGTATAATAATGCGTCTTCACTCTCTCTCCTTAGGTCCTTTATTTTAACAAAGCATAAGCAATATTATGTTAAGGTGAAGTCCGCCTTTTTTCAGACCTATGCAATGGGATACAAAGACAGCGCTTCAGGGTGGAAACACAGCAGAGCATCTTGGTGTTCTGTGTGCCTTAGCCATCTGGGAAAAGGCTATCTCTTTGTGAGAATACGCATGCGTCTAGTTTTCATGGGAACGCCTCCTTTCGCCCAAATTGTCTTAGCCACTCTTTTAGAACGCCACTTTGACATCGCCGCGCTTTTTACCCAACCTAGTAAGCCCTTTGGGCGCGCTAAAACGCTAAAGCCTTCTGCCACTAGGTTATTTTTGCAACATGCCTATCCAAAGATTCCTATTTTTGAACCGGCTAAATTAGACGCGTTGGTGTTAGAACAAATGCGCGCCCTTAAGCCCGATGTGATTGTGGTGGTGGCCTATGGCAAAATTTTACCCCAAGCCCTTTTGGACATCGCCCCTTGTGTGAATTTGCACGCTTCTATCTTACCCCAATTTAGGGGCGCATCGCCCATGCAGGAGATGATTTTAAAAGATATGCCAGAATTTGGGGTGAGTGTGATCGCCATGAACGCCCAAATGGACGCGGGCGACATTTTGGGGATAGCCCGTGTTAAAAAAGAGCGTTACATGAATATAGAAGAGTTAGCCCACTTGTTAGCCCCGCTGGGCGCACAAGCCTTAATAGAGGTTTTATCCAAGCCCTTTAAACCCATCCCTCAAGATCACAGCCAAGCGAGTTACTGCGCTAAAATCACCAAACAAGATGGGCTAGTAGATTTTTTAGACGCTAAGAAGGTGTTTTTAACATCTCTAGCCTATTATACATGGCCGGGCGTGTTTTTAAGCAGTGGATTAAAACTCTTTGGGGTAGAATTAGTACAAGAACAAGGCGCGCACGCGCCCGGGAGTATCTTAGCCCTAGAAGATGAGAGCGTTATAGTGGGTTGCGCGCATGGTGTGCTTAAAATCGCCCATTTACAAGCCCCCAGTAAACAAAAAATGGGAGCAAAGACTTATTTACTTGGGAGGCGCTTGGGTGTGGGGAGTGTGCTAACATGATGGAGATCATCACCTTTGAGAGTCTTCCCTCTACCCAGCTCTATTTGGTGGCGCAACTTAAAACCGGTGCACTCAAATCGCCCGTGTGCGTGGTAGCAAAGACCCAAAGCGCTGGCGTAGGGAGTCGGGGCTGTAGGTGGGAACAAGTAGAAGAAGCCCTGAGTTTTTCATTTGCCCTGCCCTTAGAAAAGCTACCTAGCGATGTGCCTAAACAGAGTTGGAGTGTGTATTTTGGCTATCTCTTTAAAGAGAGCTTACAAAACGCGCAGGTGTGGTTGAAGTGGCCCAATGATCTCTATAAAGGAGAGGCTAAGATCGGGGGCGTGATGAGTCAGATCGTGCGCGCTAGTATAGTGTGTGGGATTGGGCTTAATCTCAAGGCGCGCCACTATAGCGCGCTAGAGGGGGTGGATAAAGACGCGTTATTAGGGCGCTTTTTAGCGCGCGTGCAAGAGGGCATTGCATGGGCAAAGGTGTTGCAAGCCTACCGCCTAGAGTTTAGCCAACACCACCGCTCTGTATTTTTCCACCACGCTGGGGCAAAAATCCCTTTAAGTGATGCGCTGGTGTTGGAGGATGGGGGGTTGCAAATTGGAGAAAAAGTCTATTATGGGGCTAGGTGATTTAAGCTAAGCTTTGTTAGAATCGAGCTTTTAAGCAAGGATCAAGCGTGGATATTTCGATCAATGTGTATTTGATGTTGGTGGTATTTTTGACTTTCTTGGTGCTGGTGTGGCTATCTAATGCGTGGATTTACAAGCCCATGCTAGCCAACATGGACGCGCGCCAGGGGGCGATCGGTCAGGATGGGGAGTTTATCGAGAAAACCAGTCAAGAGATCGCGCGTTTGAAACAAGAGGCCGATCACCAGCGCAAAGAAGCCCATATCCAGGCTAACAAGATTTTGCAAGAGAGTTTGCAAAAGGCTAGACAGGATTATGAGCATGTGTTAGCCCAAAAGGAAAGCGATTTACAAAAGGACTTAGAGGTGTTTATGCAAGGGTTAAAGGAAAGTAAAAGCGCGTTGAAACTACAATTGTCCCAAGATTTACCTGCCCTAGAGTTGTCTTTACAACAGAAAATATCTCAAATGTAGGGGGTGCTTTGGTGCGCCATGTATTATTTGGAATCTTAGGCAGTGGGGTGTTTTTATGGGGGGCAGGTCATGACATCTCCCAAACGGACATCGTGCTAAGAATTGTCAACTTTATTTTGTTTGCCGCTTTGGTGTGGTATTGCATCAGTGGTCCTTTAAAGCGCATGTTGGAGCAAAGACGCGCTAAGATCGCAAGCCGACTCAATAGCTTACAAGAGCAACGCCAAGCCATCAAAGAGGAAAAGGAAAACGCCCTTAAAGCCTTAGAACAGGCTAAACAAGAGGCTGGACAAATTATCTCCAATGCCAAACAAGAGGCTTTTTTACTCACCCAGAAATACGAACAACAAGCCAAGAGTGCCATAGAGAAACTCATCAAAGACAACCAAGACTTAAAACATAAAGAGGAGCTACGCGTCCAGCAGGAGGTGGTGGGTGAACTCTTGGATGCGTTGTTCCAATCCCAAAAGACGCGCTTTGATTCTTCAGCTTACATGCGCTTACTCCAACATAAGGCACTCTTATGAATCTCGTAGCCAAACGATACGCGCGCGCCTTTAGAGAGAGTTTTAGCGATGACTTGCAGAGCGCGCTCCAAGCCTTGGAACGCGTGTGCGCGCTCTATGAAATAGAAGAGTTTATAGAGGTTTTACAATCCCCCTACTACCCCAATACCGCCAAGCAGGCGATCTTAGCCGATGTCGCCCAGGATAATGATGCGCGTTTCCAACGCTTTTTAGAGGTAGTGGGCGAGCATAAGCGCTTTGGTATTTTGCCCCAAGTGTATAAAGAATTGTGCGCGTGGGTGCAACGCCAGCAAAACGCCTACCAAGGTTATTTGTATTGCAATCAGGAAGTGCCAGATTTAAGCGCGTTAGAGACGCGCGTTTGCGCGCTTTTGAACATCACTCTAAGTTTACAGAGCGTGTTGGTAGAACAAGAGGGTATTTGTTTACAAATTCCCGATCTAGGCATAGAGGTGGCTTTCTATAAAAATCACTTCTTGCACCAACTCAAGCATTTTATTATGGAAGCGATTTAAAGACAAGGAGAGAGAGTGTTAAAGCTAAAAGCAGAAGAGATTAGCGCAATCATTAAGGAGAGGATTGAAAATTTTGCCCCAGAGATCAATATCACCCAAGTGGGGCGTGTGATTGCCTATGCCGATGGGGTGGCGAAAGTCTATGGGCTTAAAGATGTGATGTCCTATGAGGTGGTGGAGTTTGACACGGGAGATCGCGGGCTAGCCTCCAATCTTGAAGAGGGGAGCATTGGGGTGATTGTGTTAGGGGGAGGTAAGCATATCAAGGAGGGCACTAGCGTCAAGCGCACCAAGCAACTTATGAAAGTGCCTGTGGGGGACGCTGTTGTAGGAAGGGTGATCAATACCTTGGGCGATCCCATTGATGGCAAGGGTCCCATAGGTGCTGAAGAATTTAGATTTGTGGAACAAAAGGCCCCAGGGATTATGGATCGCAAATCCGTACATGAGCCCTTGCAAACCGGAATCAAAGCCATCGATGCCTTAGTGCCCATTGGGCGGGGGCAAAGAGAACTCATCATCGGGGACAAACAAACCGGTAAAACTACGGTGGCGGTGGATACCATCATCAACCAAAAAGATCAAAATGTGATCTGTATCTATGTGGCAATCGGGCAAAAGGAATCTACGGTTGCCCAGGTGGTGCGTAAATTAGAGGAATACGGCGCGATGGAATACAGCGTGGTGGTGAACGCCTCTGCCTCCGCTTCCCCAGCCATGCAATACCTTGCCCCCTATGCGGGTGTAACCATTGGAGAGTATTTTAGAGATCACGGTAGACATGCGCTGATTATTTATGACGATTTGAGTAAGCACGCCGTAGCTTACCGGGAGATTTCTTTGATCTTGCGCCGTCCTCCCGGGCGCGAGGCTTTTCCCGGAGATGTGTTTTACATCCATTCTAGACTATTAGAGCGCGCCGCTAAGATGAGTGATGATAGGGGGGCGGGTTCTCTAACTGCCCTGCCCATCATTGAAACCCAAGCAGGCGATGTGTCCGCTTACATCCCCACCAATGTGATCTCCATCACGGACGGGCAGATCTTCTTAGAAACCGATCTGTTTTACTCAGGAATTCGCCCCGCCATCAATGTGGGGCTGTCTGTCTCTAGGGTGGGTGGGGCAGCACAAATTAAAGGCACTAAGCAGGTGGCTGGGACCTTGCGCTTGGATTTAGCCCAGTATCGGGAGTTGCAAGCCTTTTCCCAGTTTGCCTCGGATTTAGATGAAGCCAGTCGCAAACAGCTAGAGCGTGGACAGCGTATGGTAGAAGTGCTCAAACAACCCCCCTATTCGCCTTTGCCCATTGAAAAACAAATTGTGATGATCTATGCCGGGGTGAAGGGGTTTTTGGACGATGTGCCGGCCAATAAGGTGGTTTCTTTTGAAGAGAGACTCTATCCCTTTTTGGAATCCAAATACCCCAATGTCCTAGAAGACATCCGCACCAAAAAGGTTCTAGACAAAGATTTAGAAGCCGCGCTAAAGGCGGCCATCGAAGAATTTAAATTAGGCTTTTAACATGGGTGGGAGTCTCAAAGATATTAGAAAAAAGATCGCCAGCGTCAAGAACACCCAAAAAACCACCCGTGCGATGAAGTTGGTTTCCACTTCCAAACTCAAAAAGACCGAAGAGGTCGCCAAAAAATCGAGGGTGTTTGCCGAAAAGCTCAATGAGGTAGTGGGGGATATTTGTGCCAAGATCAAGGCGCGCAATATCAAGGGGATTGAGAGCAAGTATTTCGCCCAACTCGAACATCCGGCTATCCAAAAGCTAGACATCATCTTTGTTACCGCAGACAAGGGACTATGTGGGGGATTCAACATGGCAACCATTAAAGAAGTGTTGCGCTACATCAATCTTTACAAGACTAAGGGAGTGAAAGTGCGCCTAAGGGGGATTGGTAAAAAAGGTGTGGCTTACTTTAGCTACAATGGAATTGACTTATTAGATAAGGCGATCGATCTAAGTAGTGCGCCGGATTACGAGCGCGCGAGTGCTTTTATTGATGGGGCAGTGCAGGACTATTTGAATGGTTTGACCGACAGCGTGTTGATCGTGCACAATGGTTTTAAAAATATGATCTCCCAAGAGTTGCGCGTGCAACAGATTTTGCCCTTGGACTTTGTAGAGCTTAACCCAAGTTCCCAAGAGGGAATTGTGGTTGAACCAGATGATGAGGAGGGGATCATTTTAGACGCGCTAGCTAAGAAATTCATCGACTTTAACATGTATTACGCCTTGCTAGATTCTTTAGCAGCAGAGCATAGCGCGCGCATGCAGGCGATGGACACGGCGACCAATAATGCCGGGGATTTAGTGAAGAGCTTGACCATTTCCTATAACAAGGCTAGACAAGAGGCGATCACCACCGAGCTTGTGGAGATCAACGCGGGCGTAGAAGCCATTAAGTAGTTTTTGAGGAGAGCAGATGGATACAGCACACACAGCAAATAATCAAGATAAGGGGAGTGAGGGCAAAATTATTCAGGTCATGGGACCTGTGGTAGATGTGCAATTTGAAGACTACCTGCCCGCTATTTACGAGGCACTGGATGTTCTTTATGATTTTGATGGGGAGGCTAAACATTTGGTGTTAGAAGTAGCCGCCCACTTGGGGGATAAACGCGTGCGCACCATCGCGATGGACATGACAGAGGGACTCACAAGAGGGCAAAAGGTGCTAGCGCGTGGCAAGATGATTGAAGTGCCTGTGGGCGAAGAAGTCTTGGGACGCATTTTCAATGTGGTAGGGGAAGTGATCGATGGGGGTGAGCGTTTAAAAGAACCTTTGACTTGGCCTATCCACAGAAGTGCGCCTTCTTTTGAACATCAGAGCACCAAAACCGAAATGTTTGAAACGGGCATTAAAGTCGTGGATTTGCTCGCTCCCTATTCTAAAGGCGGGAAGGTGGGGCTTTTTGGAGGAGCGGGGGTGGGCAAGACTGTCATTATTATGGAGCTCATCCACAATGTGGCTTACAAACACAGCGGTTATTCTGTCTTTGCGGGGGTGGGGGAGCGCACGAGGGAGGGCAATGACCTTTACTTTGAAATGAAGGAGGGAGGGGTGTTAGACAAGGTGGCGTTGTGCTATGGGCAGATGAATGAGCCTCCGGGGGCTAGAAATCGTATCGCCTTCACCGGCCTGACCATGGCAGAATACTTTAGAGATGAAAAGGGGCTTGATATTTTGATGTTCATTGACAACATCTTTAGATACGCCCAATCCGGAGCTGAGATGTCTGCGCTACTAGGGCGTATCCCCTCAGCGGTGGGTTACCAGCCCACTTTGGCTAGCGAAATGGGCAAACTCCAAGAGCGCATCACCTCGACCAAGAATGGCTCGATCACTTCTGTGCAGGCGGTGTATGTGCCTGCGGACGACTTAACAGACCCTGCGCCCGCTTCTGTATTTGCGCACTTAGATGCCACCACGGTGTTGAATCGCAAGATTGCTGAAAAGGGGATTTATCCAGCCGTTGACCCCCTAGACTCCACTTCTAGGATTTTAGACCCCCAAGTGATTGGCGAGGAACATTATAGGGTGGCTACAGGGATTCAGCAGATCCTGCAAAAGTATAAAGACTTGCAAGACATTATCGCCATTTTAGGGATGGACGAACTCTCTGAGGAGGATAAAAAAATTGTCGGGCGGGCGCGTAAAATTGAGAAGTTTTTATCCCAACCCTTCTTTGTCGCCGAAGTCTTTACGGGCAGTCCGGGCAAATATGTAACCTTGAAAGAAACTTTAGAGGGCTTTGGGGGAATTTTGGAGGGCAAATACGACAATGTGCCCGAAAACGCCTTTTACATGGTGGGCAATATCCAAGAAGTGGTGGAGAAATACGAGAAAATGAAGGCAGAGGGCAAGGATCAAAAGAGCGCGTCATAAAGGATAGATATGGGATTAGCCGTGAGTATTGTCGTGCCTCAGGGGTTGATTTTTTCAGGGGAGGTGGATCGCATCACCTTGCCCGGGGCAGAGGGGGAGTTTGGAGTCTTACAGGGGCATAGCAACATGGTGTCCTTGCTCAAAAGTGGGGTGATTGAGATCGAGCGCAACCAAGAAAGTAGTCTCATCGCCATTAGCTGGGGGTATGTGGAGGTCAAGCATAGCAGTGTGGATATTTTAGCCGATGGGGCGGTGTTTATCAAGGGCGATGATGAAGTTTACAAGGCTAAAAAACTCTTAGAAGACGCGACAGCCGATAGATTAGCCATCTCTAGCGTGATCGCGCGCATTGAAACGCGAGGTTTGAGGTAGGCGTGGCTTCTTTACAAAATTTCCTTTATGAGAGTGGGTTTGTTACCATTGTGGTGTTGGCTTGTCTATCTCTCTATTTTATTTTGACTCTGTGGGTATTTTTTTACAAGTATGTCGCTATCCGCACCAATATCCTCAAAGAACGCCAAGCCCTAGAAGCTCTGATGGCGGGTAATGCCAGCATGTTGAGTTTCAAGCTCTTTGAAAGCGCAGGGCGTTTTTCTAAGGAGCTCTTGCTAGTTTGGAAAAATCAAGTTCTGCAACAAAACACCACGGGCTTGGTGGTGTTGAGTATCATCGCCTCCACCGCCCCTTTTATTGGGCTCTTTGGCACTGTGGTAGAGATTCTCAACGCCTTTGGGCGTTTGGGAACTCAGGTTTCCTTTGATGTGATCGCCCCTGTGATCTCTAAAGCCCTAGTCGCCACTGCTGCAGGGATTCTAACCGCAATTCCAGCCTATTCGTTCTTCTTGATCCTAAAGCGCAAGGTTTACGATCTCTCTGTCTGTGTGCAAATGCAAATAGATATGTTGATCGCTAGAGAGGGTTAGCGGTGTTTGAGGCGGAACACTGGGATTTAGACAAACCCGATCTCAATATCACCCCTTTAGTGGATATTATGCTAGTCTTGCTTGCAATCCTAATGGTCGCTACCCCCACCATCACTTACCATGAACAGATTTCTTTGCCCAAAGGCGCGAAGAATAAACAAGCCAACCGCAACCATGTTTTAGAAATCCGCATGGATTTACAAGGCAAGATTTACATCCACGATAAGACCTATAGCTACGCTACTTTTCCAGACGCTTTCCGCGCGCTGGCAGGTAGTTACGACAAAAACACCGCGATCTATGTACGCGCTGACAAACGCTTGAGCTATGAGAAGATCATCTACTTGCTAAAAAGCATTAGAGAGGCGGGGTTTTCTAAGGTGTCTTTGATCACTAGCGCGTGATGGATAAAAAGCTAGCTATTGGATCTGGAATCTTAGCTTGCGCGTGTTATGCGATCTTGCTTATCTTATTACTCTGGCACACTCCCCCAAAAAGGGTTGTTATTCCAGAGAGTTTTGATGTATCCTTGATGCTAGATAGCGCGCCCAACCCCTTTGAGGATTTGGGGGTGAGTGGTATGTTTGCTGCTATTCCTGACAAACAGCCCTCACCTCCCAGCCAAACCAAGCAACGCCAATTGCAACGCGCCTTATTAGATAGCATGCAATTCAACCAGCACCAACAAGCTTTTGAAGATTTGCAAAGCAGTCTAAATACAATTAAAACACAGCTAAACACCCTGCAACACAAGAGCATTGATTTTCAAGTGCCCAAACAAGAACAGATATCCAAGCAAGAATACCAAGAGTGGTTTCAAGAATTGTATAAGATTCTCTATGGACGCTGGAAACTCAACTTCAAACAAGTCGCTTCTGTGGGGGCTCTCATTAGCATATCAGCCACAGGGCAGTTTAGTTACGCTATTGTGGAATATTCGCCCTTTTCAGACTACAACCAAGAGATCGAACACCTCTTAGACTCCTTGCAAAACCAAAAATTTCCCCCCTACCCCAAGGGGGCGATCACCCTCAAAGTTAATTTTAAGACAAAGGATCAATGATGCGGTTTTTATGGATCGTGCTACTCCAAACTTATCTCTTTGGGGTGGATGCGACTTTGGATATTGTGAAGAACATCCAAAAATTACCCAAAGTAGAAGTGCGCTACCTCAATAACGCCCAAGAACCCTATCTTTCTAAAATTTATAACATGCTACTCTCCGATCTTAAGATCAGCAACCATGCAGAGGCGATCGGGGCGGGCGCGCAAAGCGAAAACATAGACTACAGCGCGCTAGCAGGACAGAGGGTTGAACTATTAGTCAGCTTGCGTGTGGATCAACTTGGACAAATCAATGTGCGTCTTTACGATGTCGCCCACCAAAATATTTTGGGAATCAAAGACTATGTCTTCACCAAAAAAGAACTCTTCCCCTTTATCGCGCACAAAGTTGCCATTGATGTCAATGACGCGCTCAAAGCCCCCTCCATTGCTTGGATGGCGCGCTTTGTGGTCTTTGCCAAATACATAAGACCCGGGGTAACTAATATCGTTGTAGCCGATTACAGCTTGACTTACCAGCAAGACATCATCAACAATGGCATGCTCAATGTCTTTCCCAAATGGGCTGATGGCGCACAGAGCGCGATCTATTACACCCAATACCTACGCAAACCCACTATCATCAAATACAACCTGCGCAATGGTTCTAGTGAAGTCATCACCCAAAGCGATGGCATGGCTGCTGTGTCCAGTGTGAGCCAAGATGGGGAGAAATTACTCCTCACGCTAGCTCCAGAAGGCCAGAGTGATATTTTTCTCTATGACACCACCAAAAAAACCCAAACCCGCTTGACTTCCTACCCGGGCATTGATGTGCTGGGGAATTTTGTCGATCACGAAAAAGCTATGGTCTTTGTTTCCGATCGCATGGGTTATCCTAATATTTATCTTAAAAAGCTCAAGCCGGACGCGCCAGTCGAGCAAGTGGTTTTCTACTCTAAGAACAACGATTCGGTCGCCACTTCTGGGGATAATATTGTCTATGTGAATCGCTCAGAGCGCGATGCCAATGGGCAGAGTAGTTTTAACCTGCATCTTATCACCCTCAAAAGCGATTATGTGCGCCGCTTGACAGCCAGCGGGGTGAATCAAATGCCCCGTTTCTCTAGGGATGGGGGGGCGATCATGTTCTTAAAAAAAGCCGCCCAGCAAAACGCTTTAGGGGTGTTGTTGCTAGATTACAACCAAAGTTACCTCTTTCCCCTAGAGAACACCCAAATCCAGTCCTTTGATTGGTAGTTTAAGAGAAAAAAGGCTACAATGAAAGGATTTTTGCAAAAAAGCACAAAGGAGCATCATGAATAAATGGGCAGTGGCAGGGACTTTAGCGGTGTTTCTGGTGATTACGGGCTGTGCGCACCAAGAAGCGCAAGCCCCTCAACCTCCGCAGACCCAGAGCGCGCAACAACCCCAGACACAGGAACAACCTGTGCAAAACCAGACCGTGCAACCTGAAGAGGCACACCAAGAAGCCCCCAAAGTCGAACCAGAACCCCCCAAACCCCATATAGAAAGTGGCACAATCGTCAGCCAGGTCTATTTTGACTTTGACAAATACGATATCCGCCCAGACATGCAAGATGCCATCGATGAGGGGGCACAAAAAGTGCAAGAGTATAAAATGAAAGTGCGCTTAGAGGGCAATACCGATGAATTTGGCACGGGAGAATACAATTTTGCGCTGGGCAATAAACGGGCTTTGAGCGTGAAACAGGCGTTGGTGCTCAAGGGTATTGATGAGTCTGAAATCCAAGTCGTAAGTTTTGGGGAAACCAAGCCCATCTGCCAAGAGAAAACCAAAGAGTGTTATCAAAAAAACAGAAGGGTAGATGTTAAAGTCGTTGAGTAATGCGCCTATTTTATCTCTTGTGCTTTGTGGGAGGGGCTTTAAGTGCTGAACCCTCTGCCTTTGACTTGCAAAGCGGAGCGACCAAGCAAGAGCTAGGCGCGCTCAAATCCAGCAATAAGAGTTTACAGGGCATCATCACCACCCTCAAGGGGCAAACTGATGCCCTATTGCAAAGCCAAGAGGGACTCAAGAGCGTCTTTGAGGGGCAGGGGGTAAAACTCAAAGAAGTCAGCGATGCGCTAAACACGCATGATCAAGCCCTTAAAACCCTGAAAAGCACCCAAGAGATGCAGGGGAATTTGCTCAAAGAGCAAGCCAGCTTGATAGACTCACTCAAATCTCAGGTGGAGGCTAATAAGAACGCCCTCAACCAGCTAGATGAAAAACTCAATGGCATGAATATGCTCTTGACCCAAATGAATAGCGATTTTGCTACCAAATTGCAGTCTTTGCAAACTTCCCTTGAAGATCAAGCGCGCCTCAATGCCAAGAAACTCAAAGAGATTGCGCGTTTGGCAAGTGCTACCTCCAAAGCCACAACACCCTCACCAGAGAGCGCCTTTGAGAAAAACCCAGCCAAACGCCAAACCATCGCCAAAGAAGCCCTAGAACTCTACCACCAACAGCGCTTTAACCAAGCGCAACCACGCTTTGCATGGCTAGCTGAGATCAATTACAAACCTGCCTACCACAACTACATGGCCGGCGAATCAGCCTACATGCAAAAGCACTACAAAGACGCGATCGCTTTCTACAAGAAAAGCGCGCTCCTCAAGGATAGAGCCGACTACATGCCCGTTTTATTGTGGCACACGGCATGGGCGTTCAAATTCTTGGGCGATCAAAACAACCATGTCAAGTTCTTGCGTTCCCTCTCTCATCTCTACCCTGAGAGCGATCAAGGCAAAAGAGCGTTAAACGCCCTAGCAAAAGACACAAAATCTCATACAAAGGACACCAACAATGCCAACAAAAGCACAAGTAGCCACCATTGAATACCAAGTGATCGACCCTCAAACCCAAGAAGTCATTGACGCGAGCAAAAAGCCCTTAGAGTTTGTGCTAGGCGCAGGGCAGGTGATTGTGGGCGTGGAAAAAGCTCTTCAGGGGGTTAATATTGGAGAAAAGCTAGTCGTGGACATCCCCCCTCAAGAAGCTTATGGGCTTTATCGCACGGATTATTTGCAAGAAGTGCCCAGAGATCAATTTGAGGGAATCGAACTCAAAAGAGGCATGACCTTATTTGGACAAGGTGAGGATCAACAAAGTGTGCAGGTAAGTGTGAAGGACTTTAGCGAACAGATGGTGATGTTGGACTACAACCACCCTTTAGCGGGCAAAACCCTCACTTTCCACATCAAACTCTTGGATTTAAAAGAGGCTTCAGAGCAGGAGGTGGCGCGCGCGCAAGGGGGGAGCAAGTCGTGTTGTGGGGGGGGATGTGGTTGTAGACACTAGCTCAAGTTTCTAGAGCTGTATGCGCACTTTAAACATTGGTATCATCGGTCTTGGTTGCGTGGGGATGGGGGTAGTGGAGATTTTACAGCGCAACCAAGATTGGATCGCCCAACGCTGTGGGGCGCGCTTGCGCTTACACAGGGGTGTGGTGCGCGATCTGAGCAAAAAGCGCGCGTTACATTTCCCCCTTAGCGATCGCGTGCAAGACATTTTAGACGATCCAGACATTGACATTGTAGTGGAGTTAATGGGGGGCGTGCAAGAGGCTTTTGGGATCGCCAAACAGGTCCTAAACCGCAATAAAGCCTTTGTTACAGCCAATAAAGCCATGCTGGCACAGCACTACCACAGCTTGAGCCAAATGGCTAAACAGCCCTTGGGGTTTGAGGCTAGCGTAGGAGGGGGAATCCCCATTATCAGCGCGCTCCAAGATGGGCTTGGGGCTAATCAGATTTGCCAGCTTAGCGGTGTTTTGAATGGCACAAGCAATTTTATCTTAGAGCAGATGCAATTGGGCGCAAACTTCCAACAAGCCCTGCAACAAGCCCAAGCTTTGGGTTACGCAGAGGCTGATCCTAGTTTGGATATTAATGGAGAAGACAGCGCGCACAAACTCTTGATCTTAGCCACTTTGGCTTTCCACACCCACCCCACACTTGCCTATTTAGAGGGCATTGAGAACATCGAAAATGTGGACATACAACAAGCCAAACACTTGGGCTATTCCATCAAACTTCTAGCCCGCGCGCAACGCCAAGGTAGGCATCTTGCCCTAAGCGTGCGCCCCACTCTCATCCCTCAAGGGCATTTCTTAGCCCAAGTGCATGGGGTGATGAATGGCGTGCAAGTGGTGGGGGACTGCGTGGGCGAAACTTTCTTTTATGGGGCGGGAGCAGGGGGGTTGGCAAGCGCGAGCGCGGTGGTGAGCGATTTAATGGGGGTGGCTAAAAACCCCAAGCCCGCCCCCCTTGTGGAGTTGATCACCTATGCGCACACACAAATCCCCCAACCCTATTACTTGCGCACCATGGCTTTTGATTTTCCTAATTTGCAATCTGCGCTCCAAGACCATGGCATCGCTTTAGCCAGCCACCATGTAGAATCATCCCTAAGCATTTGTATCACCCAGCCCACCCTAGACTCCCATTTGCAAACAGCTCTAGCTAGCTTAGAGTCATGCTCTCAGCGCGTGCGTGCTTTTTGTGTGTATGAGTCGTGATCGAGGTTTAGCCGCTGAAGCATTAGCCTGTGCTTACTTAGTTGATCGTGGCTGTGTTGTCGTGGCGCGTAATTTTAGTTGCCCTTTTGGGGAGATTGACATCATCGCTTTGCGGGGGGGAGTTTTGCATTTTGTGGAGGTCAAGCAACGCCAACACACTTCGCCCATTTACGCCCTCACGCGTGCCAAGCTTGCTCGTCTTGCTAAGACCATCCAAGTTTACTTACAAAAGCATGCCCATGACATGCCCTATTGCATTGACGCGCTACTGATCAAGGGGAGTTTGCAACACCATACGATCGAGTGGCTAGAAAACATTGGATGGTTAGAGTAAGGTGGACTTTATCTTTAGTGTTATAAAATGGGCGTTCTAACTAAAATTTGAGGAGTGATTGTGGCAAATTACATTGAGTTAACCAGTGAGAATTTTGAAAGCGTAACTGGTAGTGGCGCGGTTGTGGTGGATTTTTGGGCACCTTGGTGTGGACCTTGTAAGATGCTCTCCCCTGTGATTGACGAGTTGGCTAGCGAATATGAGGGCAGGGCGAAGGTGTGTAAGGTCAATACGGACGAACAAGAAGAGCTCTCCGCCAAATTTGGTATTAGAAGTATCCCCACCGTGCTTTATATGAAAGATGGAGTCGTGCAAAACCAAACTGTCGGAGCACTTTCCAAGCAATCTCTTAAAGAACACATTGACAAGTTACTATGATTGATCTAGGCATTATTGGAGGCGGACCGGCCGGTTTGAGTGCTGGGCTTTACGCCACAAGGGGAGGTTTAAAAGAGGTTGTGCTATTTGAAAAAGGCATGCCCGGAGGGCAGATCGTCCAAAGTAGCGAAATTGAAAATTACCCGGGAGTCAAAGAGATTCTAAGTGGCATGGATTTTATGCAACCTTGGCAAGAGCAGTGTTTTCGCTTTGGACTCAGGCATGAGATGGCTTCTGTGGTGCGTTTGGGTTGGCAGGGGAAGTTCTACACGATCCAGCTAGAAGATGGGCGCAGTGTAGAGGCAAGGAGTGTGATCTTGAGCACGGGGGGTCGCCCTAAAAAGGCGGGTATCAAGGGCGAGGAAGAATTTTGGGGCAGGGGGGTTAGCACCTGCGCAACTTGCGATGGCTTTTTTTATAAGAATAAGGAAGTGGCTGTTTTAGGGGGTGGGGACACGGCTTTAGAAGAGGCGATTTACTTGAGTAAAATGTGTAGCAAGGTGTATTTGATCCACCGGCGCACACATTTTAGGGCTGCGCCCATCACCATCGAACATGCCAAACAAAACTCCAAGATCGAGTTTTTGACTCCAGCACTGGTGGAGGAGATTCGGGGTGATGCTAGTGGTGTGGGCGCGCTTGTGATCAAACACACCGATAGTGGCGCGCTACAAACGCTCCAAGTGCCCGCCATTTTCATTTTTGTAGGCTATGAGGTCAATAACGAAATTTTAAAACAAGAGGATGGGCGCATGCTTTGTGCCTGTGATGAATACGGGTCTGTAATGGTGGATTTGTCTATGAGAACCAATTTAAAAGGGCTGTTTGCTGCAGGGGATGTGCGTTCCCAAGCCCCTAAACAGGTGGTCTGCGCGGCTGGAGATGGGGCTACTGCTGCGCTTTCCGCCATCGCCTATTTGGATGCGCACCCCTAATGCTTAATATCGGTATCTTTGGGGCGAGTGGGCGCATGGGGCGTTTGCTGGTGCAAGAGACGAAGAAACACCCCGATCTATGTCTCTCTAGCGTCTTTGTGCGCAAAACTCTAAGCCCCTCCTTGATCCAAATTCTCCCTGAAAACACCTTTGTTACCAACGATTTAGAACAGTTCTTAGCCCATTGCGCGTTGGTGATCGACTTTTCCTTGCCCCAAGCCCTGCCTTCTTTATTAGCCGCCCTGCATAAACACCCCCTGCCTCTAGTTTCTGGCACAACGGGCTTAGGCGCGCAAGTGTGGGAGGATCTACGCGCGTTAAGCCAGCAGATCCCTATTTTGCACTCCTCTAACATGTCCTTGGGCATGGCTGTGCTCCTTAAGGTAACTTCTATGATCGCCAAAGACTTAAAACACGCCAATATTGAGATTGTAGAAACCCACCACCGTTACAAGAAGGACGCACCTAGCGGAACTGCCTTGCATTTGGGGCGGGCGTGTGCGCAGGCTAGAGGTTGGGATTTTGAAAAGGTTTGCATGGCGCACAGAGATGCCCCGCGCCAAGAAGAAGAAATCGGTTTTGCGAGTGTGCGCGGGGGTGATGTAGTGGGTAAGCATGTGGTGGGCTTTTATTTAGATGGGGAGTATTTAGAGTTAGAACATGTGGTTACGGAGCGCAACATCTTTGCTAAGGGAGCTTTGCAGGTAGCTAAATGGCTTATTGGTCAGCCTCCGGGCTTTTATGGGGTAGAACATCTCTACCATTAAACGAGGGGGTTGTCTTGCTTTTCTACGCTCTAGCGCGTTTGGCTAATACCTCTTGGAGTGCTCTTTTAGAGCCCCTCACCCAAAGCCAAGCCTTTGCTACCCTCAATGAGAATTACAAGCAAGCCCTAATCCAAGCCCAAGCGCGCCAAAAGCTTGTTTTTCCCCTGCCTAGTGCCTTGTTCAAAGCTTTTGAAGTTACCCCTTTAGAAACATTGCACACGATTTTACTAGGTCAAGATCCCTACCATGGTGTCTTTAAGCACCACCAGCGCACTTACCCCTTGGCGATGGGTTTGAGTTTTAGTGTCCCCAGCCACGCACCCATCCCCAAGAGTTTGCAAAATATTTACCAAGAATTGCACCAGAGTCTAAATATCCCCAAGCCCTCCCATGGCAATTTAGAAGGTTGGGCTAAACAGGGTGTGCTGTTGCTAAACGCGCTTTTAAGCGTGGAACAAGAACGCCCCAAATCACACGCGCATCTAGGCTGGGAACACTTCACAAACGGGATTTTAACCCAGCTCTCCAAATTAGAACGCCCCTTGGTTTTTATTTTCTTAGGCAAGCTCGCCCAAGAAAAGTGCCAATGCCTAGTGAAAAACCCCCAGCACTTGATCTTATGTGCCCCCCACCCTAGTCCCCTAGCCCAGCACAAACCCCCTTTTTTTCTGGGTAGTGGGGTTTTTGTTAAAGCGCAAACATTTTTGCAAGCGCAAGGGATTTCTATGCAATGGGGCTTGACATGAAAGCGGAATTACGATACAATTGGGACTTTTGAGAGTAAAAAAGAGGCGGGGAGGCGGAGTTGCCAGCCCCCAGCTGGGGGCTTGGAGCAACTAGTCTTGGTTGTTGCTATTGTTGCTATTGTTGCTGTTGTTGTTGTTGCGGTTGCTGCTGTTGCTGTTATTGCTGTTGCTGCTGTTGTTCCTGCTGCTGTTGCTGTTATTGCTGTTGCTGCTCATAGCTTGCTCCTTTCGTGTATTTGGAAACCTTGCGACTTCCATGCTGGAAATATAGCATGTCTTCTGTTTACTTAAGTAAACAGGTGTATTGAACGCCTAGTCTCTTTTAATTACCGCTAGGCTATTATATACCTTTTCCATCTCCAATCAATATATTTTTTCAACCACACCCCCCATTTTCCTGCCACATGCCATTTCCCCAAATGCCCGATAGCAAAATGCGCGCCCACAGAACAGATGATCCCCTTGGGCGCAAAAACAAAGGGCTTTGTAGGGGGTTTGTGCGCGCTAATCTGGTCAAATTCTTGACCCAAATAACGCCCCATTTGGCTGGCTAATTGGGCACTGGGGGGGTAGAATTTTCCCTCTGGGTCTTTGAGCGCGGCGCAATCTCCCAAGACAAAGATTTGTTGCCCGGGCATCTCTAGGGGTTCTAAAAAAGCATTGACTTCCACCCTAGCGCGCGCGCTTTTAAACAATACAGATTTTTCAATGACCTCACTCCCGCGCACCCCGCAAGTCCAAAAAAGAAAATCCGCTAAAATCTCTTGATCAACCCCTCCAAGTTCTAAGCACACGCGATCGCTGTGGCAGGCTAAAATTTGCCCCCCAAGAGTAATTGCACCCCCCTTTTTTGCAGGTAATCAACCCCTTTTTGGGCTAGTTGGGGGGTAAACATCGGCAAAATAGTGGGCATGGCTTCTATGCAAGTGAGGCTATAGGCTTTAGGGGCGCATAGCCGTTCTAAGGTGTCGCTTAGAGCCCCCACAAGTTCAATCCCGCTAAACCCTCCCCCGCACACCACCACACTAAAGGGGCGTGCCTGCTTAAAAGTTTGGATGGCTTGGAGTAAGGCTTGGTGGCTGGCTTGCGCGTTAGCAAAATTGACTAGGCTGTGGGCGTGTTCTTGCACCCCAGCCACCCCAAAACTCTCGCTAGCAAAGCCCAACCCCACCACCAAATAATCATAAGCATAGCTCCCCTGTGTGCCCAACACGCTTTTTTCTTGAATCTCTAACACACGATCTTGAATAAAGCGCACCCCAGAGGGGAGAATTTGGCTTAAAGCAAGCGTGTAATTCCCTTGCACACCCGCTGCCACCTCATGCAAGAGCACACTAAAGTAATGCAGGGGAGATTCTGCAATCAAGGTGATCTGGCAATTAGAGCGCACCGTTGCGCTCAAAGACTTCAAAAAGGCTAAAGACGCATAGCCCGCCCCCAGCACAACAAGGCGCATCACCACTTGATCGTAACAACTGGTTTGATGAAATTAGCCGGTTTGTCCTTCATCCACGCTAGGGCTTGGGCGATCTCTTCAAATTGCCCCTCTAGGTGGTGGGTGATGATGGGCTTGACATTGAGTTTTTTAGTTTGCAATAAGCGGGCAAGTTTTTCCATGCGGTAGCGCCCCCCCGGGGTGAGCCCACCCTTGATCGTCTTATGCCCCATCCCCACATTCCAAGCCAAGCGCGCGATGCGCAAATAATCCCCACTCCCAAAGTAATTGACATTGGAAACCACGCCCCCATTAGCCAAACAAGCGCACGCATCGCTTAAAATATCTGTCCCCCCTCCAGCGATGAGTATTTTATCAGCACCTGCTCCTTTGGTGAGCTCTAAAATCTGCTCTTGTAGGGGGGCTTTTTTAAAATCTATATAATGGGTTGCCCCGTAGTGTTGGTGTGCCACTTCGTAGCGGAAGGGGATACAATCTATGGCGTAAATCTCGCTTGCGCCCATCAAATTTGCCCCCGCCAGTGCCATTAAGCCCACAGGTCCCAAGCCCACAACCCCCACCCTATCCCCGGGTTTAATCTGGGCTTGCTCGGCGCAATGAAAACCTGTGGTGATCATATCGCTCAACATCACCGCATCGCGCAAATCCACGCCTTCAGGCAAGTGCCCTAAATTCCCATCGGCATCGTTGATGTGGACTTGTTGGGCAAATACCCCATCTTTGAAATTGGAAAATTTCCAGCCCGTGAGCGCGCCACTCTCATGCATAGCATACCCTCTTTGCGCGCCCAAAGAGCTCCAATTAGGCGTGATAGCCGGGATAATCACCTTATCGCCCTCTTTGAAATCCTTGACTAAATGCCCCACTTGTAGGACTTCTCCCACACCCTCATGCCCTAAAAACATGCAAGAGCGCTCCCCAATCCCCCCCTCATAACAGGTGTGCAGATCAGAAGTGCAGGGCGCAACCGCTAAGGGGCGCACCAACGCATCCAAGGGACCGCACTCGAGCTTTTTACGCTCAGGCACCACCTCTTCTAGGTGTTCCTTTTCAATAATGCCCACCTTGCCAATCCCCAACATCGCAAAACCCTTGATCATGAAAACTCCTTTATTAGAATATTAGCAAAACAAAGCACCTAACTCTCTTGCTCGCACACTTCGCAGGCGTAAAGCCCGAAGAGTAAGAGTAGCCAAGATATATAAATATAAGACATCAAAAACCACAAAATGGAGATCGAACCATAGAGTTCGTGGTAGGTGCGGTTGTAAAGGATATAGTAAACAAAACCCCATTTCATCACAGACCAACACACACTGGTGATGAGACTCCAAAGCAGGGGATGGCGTTTGCGCCTAAATACTTTATTGGTGGGCAGGAGGAATAAGAGCAAAAAAAAGAGATACGCGCTAAGCCAGCGCAAAAAAGCCAGCACCCATGTGTTTTCAACCACAAGGCGCATTTTGACATTGATAAAGATAATAATGGGCAAGACCACCAAGAACACCACCCCTGTTCCAAAGCCCCAGAACACAAAAAATTTTTTTCCCCTGAAGTTGAGATAATCTCTAGGGGCAGCGTTGAGGATTTGGGAAGCGATGTAGCGGTAGTTTTCGCAGAATAGGAAAAACGCCAGCGCGATGAAGCTAATCTCTACCACACCCAACGCGCGATCGCTACGCGCGAAGGATTTTAAAAAAAATTGGGTAACTTGGATAAAATCCGGGCTATTAGGGAAGAAGAAAGTTTCAAACTCAAAAGCCTTAGAAAAGGGGGCGACAAAGATCAGCGCGATAAAGAGCAAGATGGGCGATAGGGACAAAATGGTATAAAAACTCAGCGAAGAGGCGTAATAGAAAATTTGCGCCATCTCATCTAAACGCCCCTTGAGTTTGGGGCTCAATAAATACGAACATGCATAAAACACCCCCAACGCCATCGCCCCCACGCGCGCCAACACAGCGCGCCACCTCTTCCACATCAATGGCAGGTTGTGGCGATGCTTAGTCCGTAACTTTTAAGCATGTCTAAATCTTTGGCTGGGGTGTGCCCTTTGGTGGTGAGATAATCCCCCAGCACGATCGCATCCACCCCGCAATCAAAGATCTCCCTTTGGCGATCCTTAAAAACGACTTCTCTGCCCCCAGCGATCATCAAACGCGTCTTGGGCAAAAATTCTTTAGCTAGGACTAAACATTCTAGGGCTTCTTGAGGGTCTAGGATTTCTTGCTGTATGGGCAAAGCCGGGTTAGGGATGAAGAAGTTAATGGGCGTAGTGGCTGGGGTTAAGCTTTGCAGGGCGCGCAACATCTCAATGCGCTCTGCGTAGCTCTCGCCCAAACCAAAGATTCCCCCACTGCATAGCCCCAAACCCACTTCCAAAACATGTTCACAAGTTTCAAAGCGTTCTTGCCAAGGGTGGGTAGAACAGATTTTAGGGAAAAAGCTTTGCGCGCTCTCTAAGTTGTGGTTATAGCTGTCAATACCATTGTCCTTTAAAAAGCGCAACGACTCTTTATCAGCCCTGCCACAACATGCAATCAGGTGCAAATCGGGCTCCTCTTGCTTGATGGCACGCGCCAGCGTGGCGATATAATCGCATTTCTTGCTATCCAACCCCCGCCCCGAGGTTACCAAACAAAAGCCCAACGCTCCAAAAGAGTGCCAATGCTTGGCTTCTAAAACCACCGTTTCTGTCTTCTTGTATTTGTAGCGTTTGATCTGGCCTTGGTGGTGCGCGCTTTGGGTGCAATAAGCGCAATCCTCACTACAATCCCCGCTACTCACATTAGAAATAGAACATAGAAAAATCTCTTGCATATTAGCCTTTCACAAGTGGCAAGAGAGCCAAAGAATCGAACTTTGCAACGCTTAGGACACCTAAACGCTCTTTGGGTTTGAAGCCCAAGGCACGCACCAGCCATGCTCGCTCTCCGCTTAAAAGTATAGCAAACTCTTTAAAATTTAAACTTTCAAATACCTTTGGCACACCGCCCATAACTTAGCCCCAAGCGCGCTAGTAGGGCAGGCATCTAAGGTGTTGAGATTTAGCAATACCAAGCCTTCGGGTTGTAAATCTTGTAACTGGGCTTGGTAGAGCAAAGCTTGCACGCGGTATTTGGTGTAGCTATGTTGGACGCTCCCCAACAAGGGCAAAGTTACCAACTCTTGATGGTTTAGAAGTGGGAATTGGTAGAGATAGGCATAGAGCCCTTGGGTGCTATAGCACATGTAAAGCCCCGTGTTTTGCACGCATAGCCCGTAGTGCAATGTCAAAGGAATGCTGGGGGTTTTCTTGTTAAGACTAAAGCGTTCTGGCGCGTTTTTACCCTGACAGGCAATGCTCAAGGGGCAAAGATGGCATTTAGGGGTTTTGGTGCAAACAAGCGCGCCCAAGTCTATCAAGGCTTGGTTGTGATCAAAGGGGTTAGCTAAATTCACAAAGGCATTAGCGTGTTCTTGCAGGATTGAACTCAATTTGGGCGTTTTGGGAGCAATCCCAAATAGGCGCAACAACACCCTAGCCACATTCGCGTCCACTACCCCCACCGCCCATCTAAACCCAAAACACAAAATCGCATGCGCGCTATAAGCCCCCACCCCGGGCAGGGCGCGCAAGGCGGCGTAATCTTGGGGTAATTGAGCGCCATATTTATCGCAACAAATTTGCGCGCTTTTGTGGAGATTTCTAGCCCTTGTGTAATAGCCCAAACCCTGCCATAGGCGTAACACGCGATCCAAAGGCGCGCTGGCTAGATCGCCCAAAGTGGGGAAAGCCTGCAAAAAGGGGGGTAAATATTTCTCTAACACCACGCTAATTTGCGTCTGCTGGGACATGATCTCTGAAACATAGATTTGATAGGGGGCATTAGGACCGCTTAAATGGCGGATGGGCATGTCCTTGCGCCCATGCTTGGCATACCACTTTAATAAAGCCTCTTGGAGCTTGGGGTGGTTAGTGGAATCTGACATAGAGGCGGTTTAACTCCCTAAGCCATGCTAAAGAACGCGCGCATTTGTGTTCCTCTCTACCCACATGGCTTTGTGCGCTCAAGCGCTGTTCTTCAGCGATGATAAAAGGCTCGATCACAAAATTTTTGATACCGTGCAGATAGGGATTCTCCATTACCCAATCTACAGGCATCACCCATTTATTTTCACTCACCTTTAAAAAGGTAGAAGCGACTTGGGGGGTGATGCAATAGCCCTGCGCGCCACTCCCGCATGTGTTCTCTTGGATTTCTTGCACTCTAGGGAGCACTGTGGGGGTTTTGGGGTAAGCAAATAAATGCATCAAGCGCACCCAACCTAAAGCCTCCAGATGTGTTTGCAGATAGTCCAAACCCTCAAAGAAGTGGGGTTTTAAGATAATGTCGTCTTCAAGCACGCAAATAGGCTCTTGCAGAGCCACGCAGTGTTGCCAGAGCGTGTAGTGGCTCGCATAACAACCAAGCTCCCCCAAGCTCATCATCTTCCCCCTGAATTTGATCGCGTAGTAACACGCCTCTAGCCATGTCTGGCAATTCCTCTTAAGCCCTACATGAGGATTGATAAAATAACTCTGTGCGTGGGCGCGCACTAGGGGATGTAAGCCTCCCTTGCTCTTAGCGTAAATCGCTTCAAAAACCTCTATCTTGTGCTGTTTTTGGGTGCGTAACGCGTCTAAAAGCGGGTTAATGTCGCGCTCGTGCAAACCATGCTTGGCGCAGGTGGCTTGGCTAAGGTGGATGATGAAAATGCGCATTAGATTAGAGATTGGATCAGCTTATAAAGCGTGGCTAGAATACTCAAGGCGTAAATGCCAAGTAAAAGCGTCTTATGGATGCGTTCATTAGCCAACAAGATGAGTTTAATCCCCAAACCCACCCCTAAGAGCGCGCCTAGTCCTGTGATAGAACCCGCTTGCAAAGCCCTGTCATCTAGCACCCCAGAGTGGTATAAGGCGATCACCCCGGATAAAGAAGAGAATATCACAAAGAATAGCCCTAGTGGCACGATCTTTTGGGTGCTGTATTTGAGAAAAAAGCCCAAAAAGGGCACCATTAAAATCCCCCCACCCATGCCAAGCGGAATAGAAAAAATACCCGTGATCAATCCGGCCAAGATCAAAATGGCGTGGGTTTTATCCAAATGCCAGCGCGCAGAGGGGATATTGGGGGGGGTTTTTTGGGCGTGCATGTAAAAGTGGGCGTTTTGGTAGTGTTTGTGGGCTTGGTGTTTGTGCCCAAAGGCGTATTTAATAAAGGTGTAACACACCACCAACACAAATACCCCCATCAAAATGCGATCGTCTAGGAATTTGAGTAAAACACTCCCCACAAGTGCCCCTATTAGCCCTCCTAGGGCGGCAAAAACACCCTCTTTTAAATCCAATAAACCCTTTTTATAATTGATAATAGAGCCCACTAGGGAGGAAAATAGCATTTGGGCTAGGGAGATCCCCACGGCATGGCTGTAGCTAAAACCGGCAAAAATCACGGCGGGCACTACGATCTCACCCCCTCCAATGCCAAAGAAGCCGGCCGTAACTCCGGTGAGAAAACCCACCGCGCCTAAGATAAACATCTCTGCGCTCTCAAGCATCACACACGCCAAACACAATAAACTGACATGAAACCCCCTCTGTTAAGTTGAGATAAAGCCCCCCCAAAGGGGGGAATGCGGGCTATCTGCGCACTGATCTGCGATCACGCCCTCGGGATTCACCACCGGGTATATCCCTGCATTCTAGGTCTTGCCCTACGCGCCTTTCGCGCACAAAATTGTCCACAGAGGGAACACCCACCACGGGGGGCATAAACCCTTGTGGCACGCACACCATGCCTGGCTGTCCCCACACCATTGTAGGGCAACCTCCCATGAACATGGGTTGTGCCATGTTAGGATACACATGACCCACTTGTGGGATACACATGCCCATCACCATGCTTGGATGCACGCCCCCCATAGGGTAACCACCCACCATAGGGAACATCGCTTGTGGGATAGCCTCCCTAGAAAAACTCTCCGCTTCAATGCGGCGATCGCGCGCTTGTGGGTATTCCCTCTCTCTGGGGCTAATAGAGGTGCATAGAGCGATGATCGCGCCCCTAATGCCCTCTGTGCTCTCTACACTAATGGGGAAAGCGATGTGTAACACTTCTTCTATTCCCTCTAAAATATAGGCGATCTCAATGCCCTCTAAAGTCGCGTTTTTCAAAGAGACATTGCGCGCCCCTTCAATATGCCCATACCTTGCCAGCAAAGCTTCCATATCCCTGACATGGTGCTTATTCATGTGATCTAAGATGACTCGTGTTTCCACCTCTTATCCTTATGTTAAAGATTTTTGTAACACCGGCGTTACACCTCATATTATAGCATAGAAAAGCAATAGCGCATTATCCGGGCGCAAAACTAGCCACTATAAGCGCTTTAAAACGCTCTCCAAAGGCACTAGGATCGACAAGCGCACGCGCTTTAAGTGCCTCTCTTTGATAAATATTAAAGGGCATGTGTGTTTTAAAGAGTTCAAGCAGTTGGAGCAAACCCATGTTAACCAACGCTTTAGCTTGGGTGCCATAAAAAAGAGAACACGCCCCTTGTTGGGACAATAAGCATTCTAGGTGTTTGAAATCCACATCGTAAGTCAAGTCCGTGCGCTGGTAAAGCGTGGCTAAATGCTCTAAAATGTCTGTGAAATCCAAGACTCTATGTTGCCAATAAGCCCTCAGATCGACCCTGTCTAGTTTGCCATATTGCCCGTAGTCAAAACTCACAAGAATCCATTTAGGCGCGCGCTTTAGGGCTTGGGTTAGATCCTTGGTATACTCTTGCCATAGGGGTGCACAACCTTCTAGCAAAGAGGTATCGCGCCACAGGGGAGTAAAATCTCTAGCAATGTAAAGCATTTTTCCCCCCTGCACGACCTCACAGGGGAAACTGTCCCATAGCTCATTGCAGTAGACAAACAAATTTGTGTCTGTAGGGAGTTCTAGGGGGCGGGAGATACATTGGAGCGTGATCCCCCTTTGGGCTAAATAGGCTTGTTGTAAGGCGCGCAAATGCGCTAAAGGCTCTAGAGTGATCCAGCGCACCTGCTCTAACACCCCGCTAGATAAGGCGCGCAAAAAAGAGAGCACATCACCCAAGAGTTGCCCCCCGTGCGCGCCGATCTCCACAACACTCAAGGGGAGGGTGAGTTGCCCCTTTTCTAGCAAATCTAGCAGATAAAAAGCTAAAGTTCCCCCAAAGAACGCGCTCGCGCTCACGGCTGTGTAGAAATCCCCCCCTCTTCCCACGCGTGCGCGCGTGTAATAACCCCCATGCCCGTAGAGCCAATGCGACATCAACGCGCTAAAGGGTTTTGGATTCTCAAAAGATAAGGATCGTTCCATGGGTTACTTGGTTGCGGGAGATGGATTTGAACCACCGACCTTTGGGTTATGAGCCCAACGAGCTACCGGACTGCTCTACCCCGCGTCGTGGCTGGGGTACAAGGATTCGAACCTCGGAATGGCAGGACCAAAACCTGCTGCCTTACCACTTGGCGATACCCCAACAAAACGCTAATTATACTCCATTTTAAATTGCTTGTCAAGAAAATAGCGATAATAAGCCGCGCATGCGCCCTCAGAGCTAACCATGCACGCGCCTATGGGGCGGGTAGGTGTGCAGACTGTATTAAAAAGCGTGCAATCTAAAGGTTTGGCTACCCCTTTTAAAATCTCACCGCATAAACAAGCCTTAGCGTCTTGGCTGGCATGCTGGGGCAAATATTTAGCAAAGACCACTTCTGCGTCTAAATCTTGGTATTGTGGGCGTATTTGTAGCCCAGAGTGGGCGATCTCTCCTAGCCCACGCCACTCAAAGCTAGAGCGCACTTGCATGGTTTTTTCAATTAAGGCTTGGGCTTTGAGATTGCCCTGCATACTCACTGCGCGCGTGTATTGGATTTCTAGGCGCGCTTCTTGTCGTTGCACTTGCTGGAGTATGCGCCAAATGCCCTCCAACATATCTGCAGGTTCAAACCCGGCAACCACAATAGGGATTTTAAACTCTTGCACCAAGGGTTGGTAAATGCGCGCCCCGGTGATCACACTCACATGCGCGGGCGCGATGAGGGCGCGGATATGAGAATCGTGCAATACGGCGCGCACGCTGGGGGGCACTAGCACATGGTTGATGTGTAAAAAGAGATTGGACAGTTTCTCTTCTCTAGCCCGTAGGATCAAGCTTGCGCTCATGGGCGTGGTGGTTTCAAAACCAATGGCAAAGTAGATCACTTGTTTATGGGGGTTGGCTCTAGCGATCTCAAGGGCTTGCAAGGGGCTATAGACAAAACGCACGGCTCTACCTTGCGCACGCAAATCCTGCAAAGTCCCATCGCTCCCAGGCACTCTTAGCATGTCTGCTAGAGCAAGCAAGATGGCATCTGGCATGCGCGCCAAAGCTAGCGCGTGATCGATGCGCAATTTGGGCATCACACACACCGGACAACCCGGACCATGCACAAAACGCAGGCGCGAATCTAGCAAATGGAGCAGACCATAGCGCATGAGCGCGTGGGTGTGCCCCCCGCACACCTCCATGATGGACAAGGGGAGAATTGAAGTAGGGAGTTTAGAGATTAAGGCGTTGATTTGTTTGGCAAGCCCAAGAATTGCCTCTTTTTGTCTAAAGCCTTCAATCATCTACGCCTTCAATCATCTGGGCGTAAAGTTTTAGGGACTCTAAAGCGTCTTGTTTGTCAATTTTGCCCATCACAAAGCCCACATGCAAGAGCACGAAATCCCCCACCTGCACCTCTTCGTTCATCAAATCCAAGCTCGCCTCTCTTTGCACGCCCATGGTTTCTAGCAATGCCATGTTGCCCTTGATGGCGATCACTTTAGAGGGAATGGCTAGACACAAAAGATACCCTTAAAATACATGGGCGGATTGGTAATTGCACGCCCTATTTGCCACTAAGAAATCTTTAAAGGCGCGTAAGCTCTCCATGTCCTTATTGCTAAGGGTGAAAATGGGTGTGCCGGGTTTGAGTTTCTCCATGTCCTCTTGCACCTGCGCTAGGCGGAAGTTAAAGACCTCCATTAAATCCGCCTTGCTCACCACCACTGCGTCCGCACACAAGAACATGGTAGGGTATTTGAGCACTTTATCATCGCCCTCTGGGGTGGATAGCATGACAATATTCATCGCCGCGCCCAAATTATAACTAGAGGGGCACACCAAATTGCCCACATTTTCAATGACAAGGTAATCGCTGGCTTTAAGCACGCCTTGTTCTTGCAAAATGTCATAAGCCCCCTCAATCATAGCTGCCTCCAAGTGGCAGGCTTCCCCCGTGGTGATCTGCTGGGCTGACACCCCCTTTTTTAACAATCTGTCCGCATCGCGGTTAGTCTGCAAATCCCCCTCAATGACACAGAATCTAAAATCCTCAAAATTAGCCAAATTTTCTAAAAGTGTGGTTTTACCACTGCCCGGAGAGCTCATGAAATTGAGGACATACAGCCCATCGGCTTGGTAGCGTTTTTTCATTTCTAGGGCTTTTAGATCGTTCTTGCTTAAAATCCTTTCCACCACCCGCACATCTTTTTGACTCAAGTTGGGGTTATTTTGGAGGGATTGGGTCCGTGTAGAGGTTTTTTCTTGCACGCGTTCTCCTTAAAAATCATATTAAAAGACCATGCTAACATAAAAGGTTTAACACGCACTACATCCACTCTAAGATCTTAGACACTTCTGTGGCTTCGTAGCAAATGATGGGGGTGGATAAGGTGGGTTTTTTGGGCACAATGGCTTTCAAAAAGCCGTAATTTTCCATTTCCTTGATACGCATATTGATGTCTGGCACTTCTTGCACACAACCTGTTAAACTCACTTCCCCGATGAAGGCGGTTTTATTGCTAATGGGGCGTTCTCTTAGACTAGAGAGAATGCTAGCGATCACAGCTAAATCCGCGCTAGTTTCGCTGATTTTAATCCCTCCGGAAACATTGATGAAGACATCGTAGCGGTTTAAAGGGATCTCTAGCTTTTTTTCTAGCAAGGCTAAGAGCATGTGCAAGCGGTTGGTATCAAAGCTAGTGGCTAGGCGTTTGGGATTATGCAAATTGCTTTCACACACTAAGGCTTGAATCTCCAAGATCAACGCCCTAGACCCCTCTAAGACCACACTAAGAGCGCTCCCTGCCAAACTCTCTTGTTGGGAGAAAAAGAGTTTAGAGGCTTCTTTAGCGCTAATCAAACCCTCAGGGCGCATCTGGAAGATTCCCACCTCACTGGTGGCTCCAAAGCGGTTTTTAAAACTACGCAAAATGCGCAATTCTTTACTGGGATCGCCCTCAAAGTAAAGCACGCTATCGACCATGTGTTCTAGCACTCTAGGACCTGCAATAGAACCCTCTTTAGTGATATGCCCGATGATGAAAATGGCGATCTGTCTAGCTTTGGCTAGGCGCATGAGCTCAAAGGTGCTTTCGCGCACCTGTGAGATGGACCCCGGGGCTGCCCCAATCTGGTTAGAATAAAGGGTTTGGATCGAATCAATGACGCACAAACTATAGCTTTGATCACCCAAATGGGCTTTAATCTGCTCTAAATCAATGCTATTGAGCAAAAATAATTGTTCGCGCAAACAATCCAAGCGCACCGCGCGCAAATAAATCTGCCCCGCGCTCTCTTCCCCACTCACATACAGCACCCTTTTGCCCTGCCCTGCTAATCCTCCGGCCACTTTTAACAACAAGGTAGATTTCCCCACCCCCGGACTCCCCCCCACCAAATACAACCCCCCGGGCACAACCCCCCCCCCAACACGATGTCTAATTCTCTTTGTGTGGAGCTAAAATAACTGATATTTTCATGGGCTACTTGGGTGATGGGCACTAGGGCGTTTTGGGGTATCCTAGGGATCTCTTTGCTAAGCTGTATGGCTGGGCTGATCTCTATAAAACTCTCCCAGCTTTGGCAATTAGCGCACTTACCTAGCCACTTGGGGCTAGAAAAGCCACAATGTTGGCACTCAAAGACACGCGCGCGTTTAGCCATAGATCGCATCTAACAAGTTTTTCACATACGCCTGTTCCTCAAAGGGAATCAAATCCGTGGCTTTCTCGCCCAAACCCAAATAGATAATGGGTAATTGCAATTCGTAGAGAATACTCAAAATACACCCCCCCTTGCTCGTGCCATCCAATTTAGTTACGATCACGCCATCTAATTGCAAACTCTCATGGAAAACTCTAGTCTGTTCTAGGGCTGCACTCCCTTGCGTGCCATCTAGGATCAAGAATTTATAATAGGGCGCGCCATTGAGGGCTTTGGTGCAAACCTTGCTAATTTTTACCAATTCGTTCTTCAAATTAGTTTGGTTGTGTAGCCGTCCTGCCGTGTCAATGAGAATGCGATCCACCCCGCGCGCGATTCCAGCTTGAATCGTGTTGTAAGCTAGCGCGCTAGGATCGCTACTAGAAGCCGCGCTAATCACTTCTAAACCCAATCTTTGTCCCCATAATTGTAACTGTTTAGTGGCTGCCGCTCTAAAGGTGTCTCCCGCGCCTAAGATCACGCTTTGTTTTTGTTGTAGGTACTGCTGGGCGAGTTTGGCGATTGTGGTGGTTTTACCCGCGCCATTGACCCCTACGATCAACTCCACAAGGGGCTTAGTGTCTATATTCTTTAGGGTAACCTTGTCATAATAGCTCTCTTTGCGTAAGAAACGCACCAAAGCGACTTCTAAATGGTTGCGCTTGATCTGGGTGGGCAGGTGTTCTAGTAAACTCTCCACCAAGTCGTATTGCACATCAAAGGCGATCAAAATCTCCTCTAGTTCTTCCTTATTAAAGACCACACTCTTGTTTTTCAGCAAAGAAGCGACATTTTCTATAGTCTTTTTGAAAAAATTAAACACCACTCACCTTTGTAGTAAGTCTTGAATATCTTTGCTCAACATCTCTTCTACAATCGCCCCGCGGTAACTCTGTTGCAACACGCCCTCTTGGTTGTAAAGCAAAAAATAGGGCAAATTCCATGTGTTAGTTTGCAAAAACAGCTTCAAACTAGAGGGATCATCAATGGGATTGAGCAGAGTGAATTGAGGGGCATAAGCCTTGACATAGTGTTGGATTTGCTCAGGCGCATAAGCCCTATCTAGCACCCCCACAAAACGCACCCCCTTGAACATGCCAGCTAAGTGGTTGAGCAAAGCACTATAGGGCACGAATTTAGGTTCTAAACTCAAAAACGCCAATAACACGGGCGCATTGGGCGCGGGCTGGATTTTTAGCCCTTCTGGGGTGCGCTCAAAACGCATGCTCTGTGATTTTTGATCACAAAACTCCCATGCCTTAGGGAGATTGGGGGTGGAGGTTTTATTCTCTTGGGGAGTTTGGTTTTGCTCTTTAGACTTGTGATCCGAACAGCCTGTTAAGAGTAACAATCCCCCCAAAAGCCAGCCACACCTTATAGCCACTTGATCGCGCTCTCTTTAGGCTTGCGGGCTTTACGCGTGATTGGCATGGTGGTTTTGCCCATGGCAATCAAGCAGGCGATCTTGGGCGGGTTGCAATGTGCGCGCAAGACTTGGCTCACCCCCACTGGGTCAAATCCCCCAATGATGCATGTGTCCACGCCCAACAGTGCCGCACTCAAGCACATCTGCCCCACAGCGATATAACATTGTTCTTTAAGATAGGCATCAATTAACGCCCCATCGCCTCGCAAGCGTTCTTTAAACAAAGAAGCCACCCCATTCACCACGCGATCGCGATACTCAGGCTTGCAAAACCCACCCAAATACCCCGCGTTGATCGCGCTAGAGTGCATATAGCCCACTACCACCAGCGCGCTAGCGTCATGCACCATCTGGTCGTTGTAATAGACATGGGGCAAGAGTTGGTTTTTGCGCGCACCCTGCAAGATCAAAAACTCCCAAGGTTGGGTATTGTAAGAACTAGGGGCTAGCCTACCTGCCTCTAAGATTGTTTCTAGTAGCTCTTTGGGGAGGTGGTAACTAGGATCAAATCTCTTAGAAGAAAAACGGCGGTGCAAAAGGGCGTGCACCGCATCTAAACCCAAAAACGCGCGATCCATGAAAACTCCTTTTAGTCTAAAAGGGCATTATAATACAAAAAGGCAAACTCTAACCGCCCTTTCACTTCCCGCGCACGCCCCTGCATGCCATGGACCCACATCGCTTTAAATTGAGACGCTCTGCGCATGCGTGATGTGCAGGCAATAGATCCACTCTTAGATTCCACTCCCATAGAGTCCACCTAATGTAGAGGAATGCAGCTTTAAGGGTTTTTGGGGCGGTTGGGCTTTGGCAGACAAAGATAGGGCAAATTGGGTTAGCTAGCCCCCACGCGCGCCAGTTCGCCTTTTCTCACTCCACCCTAGCGTAACGCTCAAGTCGTCTTATAATCGTCTGTCTTTTGGGCGATCTGTTCGACTAATGCCTTAGAAGCGCGCATGATCTCTTGCATGCTGTGCGCGTTTTTCAGAGTCTCGTTCGCACAACCCTGCACAGAGATCACCTTGTTAATGATGTCTTGAGTGTTCTGCCCTAGATGGATGAAGACTAAATTCGCGTCCTTAATGCGCTCGATGAGTTTTTCTAAATACTCTATGGCTTTAATAGAACCCTCTTGCACATTCGCACTCAACACGCTAGATTCTTCAATGCGCGCGGTTTGCTCATGCATTTTCTCGCGCACCGCCTCCACATTCTGCACAATGGAGGAAATCGTGGCGTTGACTTCGCTTAGGGCTTGTTGGGTGCACGCAGCTAAGTTGCTCACTTCATCAGCCACCACCGCAAAGCCCCGTCCGCGTTCACCCGCGCGCGCGGCTTCAATAGCGGCATTGAGGGCTAATAAATTGGTTTGTTTGGCGATGTCGTTGATGGTTTCTAAAATGCTTTGGGCGGCATTAGCGCTTTGGGTGAGTGTCTCCATTTGGCTAATCAACCCCTTTTCGTTGGCGACATTGTCCAAAATAGTTTGGTGCAAGATATTCACATTTTTCTTGCGCTTTTCTAACAAGGATAGAGCTTGGCTGAGTTCAGCAGCCATATTTTCCACCCCTGAAGTTACTTGCGCTAGATTGTGGGAGAGATTCACCCCTTCATCTTTAATCTGGGTGATGGTGTGGGCGGTTTGTTGCACCATGCCCGTGGTGTGATCCATGGCATTTTCTAGCTGCAAGGCGGAGCTTTGACTCTGTTTGGAGCAGTCCTTGATCTCGTTATTGAACGCACACACATGCTCTAAAAAGGTGTTGATGCAATTAGCGCTCAAGCTAATTTCATCTTGAGCGCGCCCGCTAATCTCAATGCGGCTTGTGAGATCCTTTTTACTGGTAGCAAAATTTTGCACCACCGCCACCAACGCGCCCAAACGCCGCGTGATCCACACATGGTTGAGCACAAAGGTAAGCGCGATAATGCCCAAAGTGCTAAACAACGCGATCCACAACAAAGTAGAGAAATTAGCATCGGCGACATAGTAGGCGTGTTGTTCTGCCTTTTCCATTGTCTCATAAATATTATTGACATAGCTCATGGCTACAAAGATCAACTGGCTTACTGGATCGTAGTAGGCATAACTCACATAGCCCCCTAAATCTTTAGAATCCGCCCTCCCCGTATTCTTAAAATCCGCGCTCTTGGAGTGGCAGCGATAAAACCCCCCTTTGGGGTTGTTTAGGGCAGCTTGGATATATTCCTTGAAGTAGTAATGCCCGCACTCATCTTGCGCGCCCAAGACATTTTGCCCGATTAAATTGGGGTGGATGTGATCGGTGAGCAAAACCCCCTCTTTATTCAAAACCAACACATAGATGCGCCCCTTGGCGTGGTTGATCGCTTTGAAATAGTCGATGGTCATTTGCAAGGCGACTTCTTTGGGGTGTTGGGTGAAATACTCCTTAACCCCTGAGACAACCAAGAAAACATCATGCTGGATCACCTTTTCGCGCTTGCGTAAAGCGTTGGTCTCAAAGGCTTCGATAGCTTTTTTGAAACTCTGTTTTTCCATAGAGTGGCTCAAAAGAGTGAGGGTAAGACCCAATACGCACAAGGAACCCCAAATGATCAAAGTGATCTTCCAACGCAAATTCAACGCCATGTTTTTCCTTCATCAGGAAATTATTATTCAATATATGAAAATATTATTTATCGCTGGCTAATGGGTGGGGCTGTGGGGTTTAAAAGCTTAGGTGGTTTTATAGTCCTTAGTCTTGTGGGTGATCTGCTCTACAATGTCTTTGGATTCTTGCATGATCGTCTGCATGCGTTGGGCGTTTTTCAAGGTGTGGCTGGCAGAACCCTGCACAGAGATCACCTTATTGATGATGTCTTGGGTGTTTTGCCCCAAGTTGATAAAGACGAGATTCACCCCCTTAATGCGCTCGATGAGCTGTTCTAAATACTCTGTAGTCTTGGTAGAAGTCTTTTGCACGGAGGTACTCAAGGCATTCGCTTTCTCAATGCGCGCGGCTTGTTGGTGCATCTGCTCGCTCACCCCCTTGACATTTTGCACAATGCTCGTTAGGGTGGCGTTGACCTCTACTAGGGCTTGTTGGGTGCGCATGGCTAAATTGCTCACTTCATCAGCCACCACGACAAAGCCCCGCCCATGTTCGCCCGCCCTAGCCGCCTCAATAGCCGCGTTGAGGGCTAGTAAATTGGTTTGTTTGGCGATGTTGTCAATACTCTCTAAAATATGTCTGGCGTTATTGGTGCTTGAGCTTAACGATTCGATCTGGGTGATCAAATCGGCTTCGTTGGCGACATCCTCTACAATGGATTGGCATAGCATGACCACACTCCCCTTATTTTGCTCCAACAAATCCAAAGCCTTACCCAACTCACCCACCATGCTCTCTACATTGCTATTCACCCCGCTTAGATCATAGGACAGTTTAACCCCCTCATCGCGAATCTGGGTGATGGTTTGGGTGGTTTGCAAAATCGCGTCCGTGGTGTTATGCATGGCATTTTCTAGGGCTAGAGCAGACTGATGGCTTTGCGCGCTGTAATCCTTGATTTCATTGTTAAAGGCGCAGACATGCTCTAAAAACTCATTGATACACCGCGCGCTCAAACTAATTTCATCCTGCACGCGCCCCTTAATGTAAATACGGCTGGTTAAATCCTTTTGCTGGGCGGCAAATTTTTGCACCACCGCCACAAGCGCGCTCAAACGCCTAGCGATCCAAAAGTGGTTGCACCCAAAGGCGATGGCGATGATCCCTAAAGTGATGAATAAAGCCGCCCATAGCAAGGTGTAGTAGTTACGGCTGGCTAGGGCGTAGACGCTTGTTTCTGCCTTTTGCATTGTCTTGTAAATCGCGCTCACATAGCTTACCGCTACCACGATTAGATCGCTGGTGGGATCGTGATAAGCGTAGCTCACGCAGTCCTCGCTCTTGCTCTCTGGGGCGGGGCGTTTGAGGTGGCAGCGGTAAAACCCGCCCTTAGGATCGCCTAACGCGCGTTGCATGAACTCTTTAAAGTAATAATCGCCCCGCGCGTTTTTGAAGTCTAGCACCTTTTTACCCACCCACTCTGGGTGGATACTATCGGTGATCAGTGTGCCGTCTTTTTCAAGAGCAATGATGTAGAGTCGCCCTTTAGCCGCGTTGATTTTTTTAAAATAGGTAGCGCTCATGCGCAAAGCGTCCTGTCTAGAATTGTGCGCGAAATATTCGCCAAGACCTAAGACCGCTAAAAAGACATTGTATTTAATCCCCGATTCGCGTTTGACTAAGGCGTTCGCGTTGAAGTTGCGCATGGTCTTTTTGAAAGCCCGTCTTTCGATGTGGTAACTTAGTAGCGTGAGACTCAAAGCTAAAGCGCACAAAGACCCTAGCACAATTAAAATCATTTTCCAGCGTAATGTCAAAGACATGTCAAATCCCCTTCATAGCCCTCTGCACGCTGGCTAAATCCTTATCTCCGCGTCCGCTCAAATTGACAATCATGAGCGTTTCTTCTTGGCATTCTTGGGCGTATTGAAGTGCGTAAGCTAGCGCATGCGCGCTCTCTAGGGCGGGGATAATCCCCTCACTGCGACTCAAAGACACAAACGCCTCTAAAGCCTCTTTATCGCTCACTGCCACATAGCGCGCACGCCCAATCTGTTTTAAATAGCTATGCTCGGGCCCCACACCCGGGTAATCTAGCCCGGCTGAAATGCTATGACTTTCTATGATCTGCCCTTCCTCATCTTGTAAAATATAGCTCTTGCACCCATGCAAAATCCCCACACTCCCCTTACACAAAGTCGCCCCATGTTTGTGGGTGTCTAGCCCTAATCCGCCCGGTTCCACGCCCACTAAGCGCACGCTTTTGTCCTGCAAAAACGCGCTAAAAATCCCAATGGCATTTGAGCCCCCTCCCACGCACGCGATCACACTATGAGGCAATCTGCCCTCTTTTTCTAAAATCTGCGCTTTTGCTTCTGTGCCGATCACGCTTTGAAAGTGTTTGACCATGCGCGGGTAGGGGTGTGGACCAGCAGCCGTGCCTAGCAAGTAGTGCGTATTGGTGTAAGTGCTAGCCCAATCTCTTAAAGCCTCATTGATCGCGTCTTTCAGGCTAGCACTCCCACTTTTCACCCCCACCACCTGTGCGCCCAATAAGCGCATGCGAAACACATTAGGTTCTTGGCGTTCTATGTCCTTTTCTCCCATATAGATCACGCACTCTAAGCCCAACAACGCGCAAGCAATCGCTGTGGCAACCCCGTGTTGCCCTGCTCCTGTCTCTGCAATGATGCGTTTTTTACCCATTTTCTTAGCTAACAACGCCTGCCCTAAGGCTTGGTTAGTCTTGTGCGCACCTCCATGAATCAAGTCCTCACGCTTGAGATACATTTTTACTTTAGGATTAGGGCAAAAGTTTTTGGCTAAAGTTAGCGGGCTGGGTCGTCCTACAAAGTCCTTTAAAAGCTCGTTAAAACTAGCTTGAAACTCTGTATCGCTCAAACAATCCTCAAAGGCTTTTTCTAATTGCTCTAAAGCGGGCACCAATAACTCGGGCACAAAAGCCCCCCCAAATTCTCCAAAATACGCCTGTGCTACTCGCATTCAATACTCCCTTAGCATTTGGGATAATTCTAAGATTTTGAGCTTGCTTTTCTTGCCCGGAGACCTCTCTGCGCCTGAGTTGATGTCCAGCCCTAGCGCGCCCACACCCAAAGCCACTTTGAGATTATGTGCCCCAATCCCCCCTGCTAGCATAAAGGGCTGTTTTTGCGCACCCAAGAGTTCCCAAGCAAAGCTCACCCCATTACCTCCCGCCTTTGCGCCCTTGCTATCATACAAAATCAAATCCGCCCCGTTCACAGTGGGTGTCTTTAAGACGCGCGCTTGGGGGTCTACACTGTGCACCTGCCAAATGGCGCAGTCTAAAAGGGTTTTAAGCAGGCTAATTTGAAGCGCGCTGTAATCCCCATAGAGTTGCACCGCGCTTAAGCCCAACAACTGGGCGGTGTGGACGATCACGCTGGTGTGCGCTTCTACAAAAACTCCTACGAATTTCAGACCGGGCGTTTTGCGCACTAATTTAAGGGCTTTTTGGGGGGAGATGTAGCGCGGTGAGATAGGGTCAAAAATCAAGCCCCCATAGAGAAAATGGGCTTTGTAGGCGCGTTTTGAATCTTTCAAACGCGTTAACCCGCAGAGTTTGTGCGCGCCATAGATGAGTTGCACGCAGGCTTGGTGTAAATCAGGTTGGCTCATCAAGGCACTCCCCACCAAAAAGCCATGCACCCTAGAGGCTAGGGCTTTGATTTGTGCGTGCGTGCTAAAGCCCGATTCGCTCACCACCACATGCCCCTCAGGAATGAGAGCGCGCAGAGTGTGTGTGGTGTTTAGATCTACTTTGAGGGTGTGCAGATCGCGGTTGTTGATCCCAATGATTTGCGCGCCTAACTCCAATGCCCTTTGCACTTGTTTGGCATCGCTCACTTCGCACAACACTGCCATGTTTAAAGAGTGCGCTAAAGTGGCGAGCTCTTGGTATGCTTGATCTTCAAGCGCGCTCAACATGAGCAAGATCGCATCTGCGCCCATGTATCTGGCTAGCTTGACTTGGAAAGGGGTGATGATGAAATCTTTACACAAAACCGGCTTGCTGGTGCGCCCAGAAACAAAGCGCAAATTTTCATAAGAGCCTTTGAAGTGCGCCATGTCGGTGAGCACAGAAATACAGGTAGCAAACTGGTTATACACCTTGATGATTCGCGCCAAATTAAAATCCGCGCAAATCAGCCCTTTAGAGGGCGAAGCCTTTTTACATTCCAAAATAAAACTGGTGCGTGTTTCTAAAAGGGCTTGTTTGAAATCCCTATGGCTTAAAACAAGCCTATCAGGCAAGCTATACATACTCTCTAACAACGCGATCTCTTGGGGCTTGTGTGCCAATATCTCTGGCAAATTAGGCATGGCTGACCTTGATGATGGTTTGTAAATGCCCATATGCCTGTGCGCTTTGCAAATGGGCTAACACCCTAGAAACCCCCTCTTTCATACTAGCCACCTTATTGGCTAAATAGAGCAAGGGCGCGCTATTGATCGCAATACTGGCTTTATGGCTTTCCCTAGCACGCCCCTGCAAGATGTCTAAACAAATCTGGGCACTATTTTCCAAGCCATCGCTACGCAACGCCTCTAAGGGGTAAGAATTTAGATCAAAATCTCTAGGGCTTAGGCTGTATTGCTCGATATGTTTACCCTGCAACTCACAAACAACAGTTTCCCCATGCAAGGCAATTTCATCTAAACCCTCCCCATGCACCACTAGGGCGCGCTCTATGCCTAGTTTGCTTAAAGCGCGCGCCATGGGCAGGCATAGTTTAGGGTCGTAAACCCCTAAAAGCTGGGCTTTGGGGGCTAAGGGGTTGATCAAGGGTCCAATGAGATTGAAGATTGTGCGGGTTTTGAGCTCTTGGCGCACCTTTGTAGCATGGGCGAAGTGGGGGTAGAATAGGGGGGCAAAAAGGAAGGTAAAGTTTGTCTTTTGCAAACAAGTTAGGGCTTTTTTCAAATCCATGCCAATATTCACGCCCAAAAATTCCAATAGGTCTGCGCTCCCCCCCGCCCTAGATGCGCTTCTATTGCCATGTTTAGCCATGGGCACACCCATAGACGCGCACACCAGCGCGCTAATGGTGCTGACATTAAGGGTGTTAGCCCCATCGCCTCCCGTGCCACAATTATCATAGCATACAAGCGTGGAGGGCTTGGGCTGTAAATGTAAACAAAAACGCGCCGCGCTGGCGATCTCACGCGCGCTCTCAGGTTTCATCTTCAAGGCGATCAACGCCGCGCTGAGTTGCACGGCACTGAGCTGGGCTTGTGTGATGGCGCTAAACAGCTCCCTTATCTGCGCGTCCGTGAGGCTTTTGCCTCGATAAAGCTGGGCGAAAATGCGATCTAAATCCAAGCCATTTCCTTATAGCATGCGTGTCAAGCCCCCATGTTAGCATAAGTTTCAAAATGGCGCGCGCGCGTTGCTTTAGTGATTTTTGAGTAAAAATCCATTAGAATTAACACCTAATTTTGAGGATGGCGCAAGATGAGATTGAAACCTAACCATGTTGGCTACATGATTTCCAAAATAGCCCAAGATTTAGTGCGCTCACCCTTGCTAGAGTTAAGGGGGACGCTTGAGGAGCTCACCAAGATCATCGAGCGCGCGTTGCAAGAAAATATCGCCCAAGAGGCGCGCCTAGATGAACGCGCGCGCGAACTCCTAGAAGATCACATGGACGAGATCGAGTTTATGCGTATGGATGAGAGGCGTTTGTTTTGGCGTATCAAAAAGGAATTGGCTGCAAAGGCGGAGTTTGTGTTGGGTTGGGAAGATCGCTGTAATGCCCTTTCGCACACGATCTTAGAGGACATCTTAGAAGCCGATTTGATCATGTTCTCTGTGCCTGAAAACTTGATTCGCAATGTGATCTTCAAGTCTATGGATACCTACGCCAAACTCTATGAGAGCATTGAGTTGGAGGTGGCCGAGAAGATCAAACACTACAAGCGCAAATTACCCGTGGGGAGTGATGCCTATGAATTGGTGTTCGAGCGCATGTATGAGGAAGAACTGCGCCGTAAGGGCTTTTTATAATGGCATCGATCCTGTTTGAAAATGGGGTGTTCTTAGAGGCGCAGAGTTTTGGGGCTAAGGGGGTGGTGGTTGGGGAGGGGGTTTTCAACACGGCGATGAGCGGGTATGAGGAGATCATCAGTGATCCAAGTTACTACGGGCAATTTGTCGTCTTTAGTGCCCCGGAGGTCGGTGTGGTGGGTGTGAATAGGCAAGATCACGAATCTTTAAGCTGTTGTTTGGGGATTTTGGTGCGCCACACCCCCACGCGTTATTCTAATTTTAGAGCCCAAGAGAGTTTGGGAGCGTGGTTACAGGCTAGGGGGGTGCTTGGGATTTGTGGGGTGGATACACGCGCGCTGGTGGGTATGTTGCGCGATGAGGGGGCGATGCAGGTGGCTATCTCAACTGCCCCTATGGGCAAAAGTGCTCTAGAAAAACTCCTGCACAGCACGCCCCCCTTGCGCGACATGAGCGTGATCCCCATGGTTTCTAATAAGAGTAGCCCCCCCACCCAGGGGCGCTATAGCTTTGAAATATTGGACTACCAACCTGCAGAACGCGTCCAAGCCACGATCGGGGTGTTGGATTTTGGAGTCAAGCGCGCTATCTTGCGCCAATTGAGCGCGCAAGGTTTAGGGGTGCGCCTTTATGCGCATGACAGCAAGGCTAGCGCGTTGTTAGAGGATTACAAGCGCGGGGATATTAGAGGGGTTTTACTCTCTAATGGACCAGGCGATCCACTCAAGCTCAAACAAGCCATCCACCAGATTGCCCAGCTCATTGAGGCGCGTGTCCCCTTGTGCGGGATTTGTCTGGGGCACCAGCTTTTGAGCCTAGCGCATGGTTACCCCACCTACAAGCTCAAATTTGGTCACCATGGGAGCAACCACCCCGTGCTAAACCATGCCACGGGGCGCATTGAGATCAGCGCGCAAAACCATAATTATTGCGTGCCTGAGAGTATCGCGCGCATCGCCACCATCACCCACACCAATCTCTTTGATGGCACGATTGAGGGCGTGGCTTACCACAATCACCCCATTCTCTCCGTGCAACACCACCCAGAGGCTAGCCCAGGTCCTAGCGATGGGAGTTATATATTCCGGGCGTTTAGCCAACTTGTCCTAGAGAATAAGAACTAGAGTCTAAGGGTGTGCTATAAGATCTTTAACCAAGACTCTTCAAAAGCGCGCACAGGGTGCTGAGGGTTTCTAAAGTGCGCTGGGGTTGTATGTTTAAAGAGATGCGCAGTAGAGGTTTTTGCGTGGTGGGAGGGCGGATAGGGGCGCATAGAAAACCCTGCTCAAGTAGGCTCGCATGCGCGTTTAACATGGCTTGGATGCGCCCAAAGGGCAGAGTTAGGATATTGCTAGGGGTGCTAAAACCCAAGATCTGCGCGCAACACGCACGCATTTTTTCTAGCATAGAGACATAGCTGGGCAAGTGGGTATAAAGGTGTTCTAAATGGGCTAAAGCCAACGCGCTATCTAGCAAGGATGGACTAGTGGTGTAGATCACACTCTTAGCGCGGTTGCATAAAAAGTCTATAATGGGCGCGCACGCCCCAATAAAAGCCCCATAACTGCCATAGGCTTTAGATAAAGTGCCTAACACGATGGTATAGGGGGTGAGCTTTAAATGGTAATAACTCAAATATCCCCCCAAATCGCGCCCTAACACCCCCAAACTATGGGCTTCATCTAGGATCAAGTAGGTTTCATATTCATGCGCTAAGGTGTAAAACTCTTTGGGGGCGACCTGCCCGTCCATGGAATATACCCCCTCAATGGCGATAAAAATGCGCCCCTTGGGGTGGTGGGCGCGGTAAGTTTTAAGTTGCGCGCGCAAATCTAGCGCATTGTTATGGGCAAAAAAGCGGGTGTTGGGCAATTTTTTGGCTAAGAATTGCCCGCTGGCGTGGTAGTGCGCGTCCATGAAGAGCATGTCATTTTTACGCACTAACGCGTCTATGAGCGCCACATTGCCTAAAAAGCCACTCCCCACCAACAAGCAAGACTCATAGCCCAAATGGGCGCGCAAACACTCCTCTAATTGGTGGTGCAGGGGGTGGTAGCCATTTAGGAGCATGGAAGCCCTAGGGGCGTGGCTAGCTAAGGGGCGCACTGTTTCAAAAGCGCGCTCTAACAAGCGCGCATGCGTGCTCAAAGCCAAATAGTCATTAGAGGCAAAGTCGTGCAGGTGATCGGGGTAAAGACGGCGCGCGCGGTGCAGACCGGCGCGTTTGAGCGCGTGCAGGCTGGATAGGTAGCGATCCAATTAATGCCCTATGTGGACCCCCTCTTTCATCTGGGTAATTTTTTGGTTGAGTTCATCGCGTTTTTCATAAAACATCTTGTCAATGGTTTGGCGCACCGCATCGGCATGGTGTTCGAGCGCACGGATTCCTTGCTCAATAGCACTCAAGGTGGCTTTACTGGGCTCTTTAAGCAGTCCAGCTAGCGCGTTGGCTTCGTCATGCACCCCATTGTGGCAGGATTCCAAAGAGCGGTAGCTGGGTGTGTTAGAGAAATGTTCTTTGCCCTCGCCTTCGTGATACCATTTGCCCAGACGGCATTCGCGCCCATTGATCACCTTAAAGCTATTGGGCGTGCCAAAGACCAAGCCATAGAGATTGCCTTTATAGACCACATGATCGACCTTAGCCAACCCGCAAAAGGCGCGGTTGTTTATATTTTCAATAGCAAATAGAGCACTATCAGCCACGATCTTATTGGCATGGGAATTGTCTTTGACACCATCAATATCGCCTTTGATGCTCTGCACAATGGTGTCGGTTTCATGGGTGTTATTTTGGATATCACTGGCTTCTTGTTGCATGGATTTGACCACCACGGCGATCTCTTTGGTGGCTTTTTGGGTTTTTTCAGCCAATTTACGCACCTCATCAGCCACCACTGCAAAGCCACGCCCATGTTCGCCCGCCCGTGCGGCTTCAATGGCGGCATTCAGGGCTAAGAGATTGGTTTGTTCGGCGATATCATCGATGAGCGAAATCACTTGGGTGATCTCACTGCTGCGCTGGTTGAGCGAATCGGCTAAGGCGATGGCGTTTTGCATTTTCTCATAAAGAGTGTCGATCTTGCCACTAGTTTCAGCGATATGATCGAGCGATTTTTGGGAGGTTTGGCTGCCACCAGTAGCCGCCTCGATCAAAGTTCCCGTGTCCTCTACCATGTTTTGTAAGGTCTGTTGCACCCCCTCTATGCCCGCTTTCATGCTATTGTAATAGAGATTGAAAATATTATTCTTGCCCAAACCCGCTAGAGGATCGCAATCCTTGCTCAAGGCAAGATACAGGGTGTCGCCGATGCGCTTGTTGGTTAGCTGGTAGGTGTGGTTGTTGAAAGCAAAAGTTTGGTTGGCTTGGCTGAGTTCATCCACCCTTTGCTCTAGACCATCTGCGCTTGCGATCGCCCCGCTTTTAAAGACAATCTTGCCCTCTTTGATCCCAATCAACCCCTCATTAGCGCCCAACTCTACAAGCTGTTGGTAGCAGTCTAGTTTTCTCTGCAAAGAGCGAATCTGCGCGTCTTTGTCCTCTGTTTGCTTGTTGCGCTCCTTGGCAAAAAACATGCAAAAGTCCTTTTTTTAATTTTATGCGCGTCATTATATATTGGTTTAACTTAATTCTTATAGCTCGTAACTCAGTGAAGTCATCAAGTAGGAGCGATCTTGGGTGGTGGGGGCGAAGTTGGGATTGGGCGCGCCAAAGTGCGCCACTTTATAGCCTTTGTGCATGAACACTTCATAGCCATTGAGGCGAATCATCGCATGGATGTGTTTGCTGATGTTATAGGTGCATGTTAAGCCCAAACTCCGGGAACTAGCGCGGGGAGAGTAGGTGAGTTTGCCTAGCAAAGCGCAACTGAGTTTTTGGTAGCTTGCCCCTATGAAGGCAAAGGGGGTTAGTGAATTGGCGTTGTAAAGATTGGTGTAAGCGTCCTCATAGGGGGTGTCGTCCGTGGCATCAAAGGGGATGGGAGAGCCATTCCAGCCTAGCTGGGCGTGGCGTTGCCAAAATTCTTATACACCCCCCAGCCAAAATTATAGTGTTCGATGTCAAAGCGTTGGCGCACCAGTAAGCTAGCCGTTTCTTGCCCTATGAGACTACCTCGGTAATAGGTGCGCGCCAAAGCCGCGCTATAAATAGGAAACCATGCATAGACACGGGTTTGAATCTTCCACTTTCCCGGACTAAAGCGCGCGCTCACATATAAGCCCGGGGCGTTGAAATTCTTAGGATAAAACCAAATAAAGGGGGTGATTTGCCAGTGTTTGGATTGCCAAGTGGTGCTAAAAGCGTGCATGCCATAATTGGTGCGTGTCCCATTGGCAAATTCGTATTGCACGGGGGCGTAAAAATCGCGGATAAATTGGATATTAGCCAAACCACGCCCATAGGTGCTAAACCAATCTAGTCTAAAATTTTTCCAGCGCACAAAAACCTCAAAACCCTGATTATAACCGCGCAAGAATAACGCCCGATCGCTCTTGTAACGCCCTAGTTTGATCCCAAATATGTCTTTGTAGCTGTAGTTTAAATAGGCGTTATAGAGAATGTAATTGCGCGCATGCACGCCATCGCCATAGCGCGAAGTGTGCCAAGGCGCGTCCATCAAATAGCCCTCCCAACGCCCCATGTAATACCAGTTGGCCGGCTGAAAACCTGCGCTAGGATCGCTTTGATCGATGAGAGTTTTGGTAGAATCGTAAGCCAACCCCCCCACTTCCCCGCCGATCCCTGCGCTGAGTTTGTGCGCACCCACGGATTTGGGCAATAAGTCCACATCAATTTGCAACGCCCCGATGGCGGTTACATAACTGCCTGTGGGGTAAATCCCCTTGTCTGAATTAATTGCTGAATTATTAAACCCGATGCGCGAGAATGAGCCCATCCGCCCCCCGATTTTATAATCTAGGGCGTGCAAACTCCCTATAGCTAATAAAGTCCCACAGCAGACTCTAAGCGCGTCCAAACAATAGCGCATGTTCTAACCCTTGAAATATTGCACTTTTAACATGTCGTTTCTTAAGCGATGATCATCTACAATGCAAGCCTATGGTTTTGGAAATATCCACTCCACATACAGGTGTTTGAGATGACTTTTAAGACGAAGCTTTTATTGGTGTTAGCGGGCTTGTTGGTGGTCGCCTTTTCTGCGGTGATTTACATCATTGACGCGTCCGCAAGCACGAACATCACTAAAACCATGCGTTACTCTTTAGACACGGCTGTAACCCTGATCTCCTCCTCCTTAGAAGAGTGGAATCGCACCACACACGCCGCGCTCGTGAGCACGGCTAAGGATTTAGAAGAGCTAGGCTTTGAGAATTTAGAGCGCATGAACGAAGTCTTAAAATTTACCCATGATGGGATGGCGGCTGAAAACGCCTATGTAACTTTGAAAGATGGGCGCACCGTTGGCACGATAAAATCTATGCCCAAAGGCTTCGATCCTAGAAAGCGCGCATGGTTTCAAGAGGCGCGCGCACAAAAGGGGGTGGTGGTTAGTGCCCCTTATAGAGATGCAATCACCAAAAAAATAGTCTTGACTTATAGTGTGGCTTTGTCTAAAAATGGGGTGTTTCAGGGGGTGCTAGGTGTCGATTTGCTGTTGGATAATTGGAATCATGTGGACAAGTTTAGCTTAATGGGGGGGCGTATCCATATTTTGGATCGCAAGGCGTTTGTTGTGCGTTCGCGCATTTTTGAAGCGGGCTCTAATTACCGCGACACGCATTCCTACAAGGGGGGGAAGGAATTGACCGATGAAATTTACGCCACTTCTTCGGGTTTTATGGAACACAACGCCAAGGGAGTGGATAAATTCTATGTCTACACCACGGTTTCCGGGCTCAATTGGAAGGTGCTAGGGGTTGTCAACAAACAAGAAGCCTTTAAAAGCCTGAGAAATTTGCAAATGACCTTGCTGATCACCGCTTTGACAGCCATTGGGATCGTCTTAGCCGTGCTTTTTGGGCTGATCCATATCCTCTTTAAACCCTTATTACAATTGCGCGATCTCATCATCGAATTGGTTTCCAAAGAGGGGGATTTAACCAAAAGGCTAACCACCAAGGGCAAGGATGAGATCGCCGTGATCTCGAAGAATATCAACGCTTTTTTGCAAAAACCCAAGGGGTGATCTCCAAGATCAAAGAACTCAGCGCGCAAAACACCAAGATCGCCAACACCTTGCAGGCTAGCTCTTCGGATGTGCAATCACACACCCAAGAAGAGACACGGCGCATTTCTCTTAGCGTGGCTAATGGCAATGAGATTGTGCATAGAATTTTAACCGGGGCTGCTAACGCCCAACACAATAACGACAATCTCGTGCAAACTGGGAACGCCCTAGAGGAAGTGCGCGCCAAAATCCAAGACTTTAGCACCAATTTAGCCAGCAATGCGCGCGTGGGTGTGGAGTTTTCTAACAAACTAGAGGAAACTTCTCAAAACACACAAAACATTAAAGAAGTGCTCACCATCATCGCCGACATCGCCGATCAAACCAATTTGCTCGCCTTGAACGCCGCCATTGAAGCCGCACGGGCGGGCGAACATGGGCGTGGCTTTGCAGTGGTGGCTGATGAGGTGCGTAAATTGGCTGAAAAAACCCAAAACAGCTTGGGCGAGATCAACGAAACGATCACCCAAGTGGTGCAAAGTGTGGGCGACATTAGCCAAAACTTACACAGCAATGCCCAAGAGATTCTCAAAACTTCTGAGCTCACTTTGAGTTTGCAAGAAATCGTGGATAACAATGTGCAAAGCATCCAAACCGTGATCAACGCCACCACTAAAGATGTAGCCGAATTTAAGGGGGTAGCAGACGCGACTAAGGTGATTGTAGAGGACATCCAAGAGATTAGCAAATTGGCTTCTTTGAATTACCAGAGTGTGCAAGATGTCTCAAAAGCCAGCTCCTCGCTCAATGACATGGCTAATGTCTTTGCTCAAGAACTAGGCAAGTTTAGGGTGTAGACTAGCCGGGCTACACAAGCCAGCGTATGCCTAGCTAATGGGGCTGTGAAGTGCCCAAATGCTAAAGACATTTGGGCTTCCTAGGCTGATGTTGCCCGTAGGGAGAGTTTGGTTCTCACTCTATGTCCCTATAGTAGGGATTTTACAGAGTTTGAGCTCCAACGCATTCCCTACAGGTCTCACACATCATATTTCCAAAGGCGTAACTTTCGACACTCCCTGCCGTAGATACGAATGTATGAGAGCATTATACCACGAATTAGTGGCATTCATCCCACCCGCTAAAGACGAGTGGGATTTCTACCGAGGAGGCTTAAATCAACACTCCACGCCCTCCGCGCCTGTATTTTCCCAAAAAGTGTTTTTGCGCGTGTTTCTAGCCCCCAATTTTTACGCAAATTGTTTATTAAGAACAGCTAGAATACCCCGTTGTTTATAAAATTGGGAGCACGGATGCCAATCTTGGTTTTGCTTTTTTCTGCAAAGGAGTAACATGCCAACCTTAGTGGTTTTAGCCCATCCTGATCTAGCCCACTCGCGGGTGAATAAAGCCCTCAAAGAGGCGATCGCCAATACAGAAGTGGAAATTAGCGATCTGTATGCGCTTTATCCGGATTTTAACATCGATGTGCAGGCCGAGCAAGCCAAGCTACTCAAAGCACAAAAGGTGGTTTTACAATTCCCTATGTTTTGGTATTCTAGCCCCCCCTTACTCAAAAAGTATTTTGACAATGTGCTAACCTATGGTTTTGCCTACGGCTCTAAGGGAGAAGCTCTAGCAGGCAAGGCTTTTGCTCTTGCAATCAGCTTGGGCGCGCGCGAGGAGGATTTGAGCGGAGAATTTAGCTTAGAGCGTATTTTAACCCCTTTCAAAGCTACCGCGCATTTTGTGCAGATGCGCTACTCTAAGCCCTTTGTCATCTACAACACAGCAAGGCTTGATGGGGTAGATTTACAAGTACAGGCACAGGCTTACCAAGCGTGGCTCAAGGGATTAGCACATTAAATGTTGGTATTCCACCCAATGTAGGGGGTAACCCTGCTAGAGTGCTTAAAAAATTAGAGTTTAAAGATGTGGGGCTTTGCCCCATCATCAAGGAAAAAATATGCAAGAAATACACAGGCAAGCGGATTTTAAACACTTTCAAGGTGCAAACGCGCATTTTAGCGGGCATGTGGAGGTTACTTTGCTCTTTACCACTAATCAATGGCGCAATTTTAGCGGCGCACTTGTCAAGTTCGCCCCCAAAGCACGCAGCGCATGGCACACCCATCCCGCGGGACAAACCTTGATTGTTACAGAAGGGGAGATTTACACCGGCACAGCTGAAGGCAAGGTGAGCGTGGCGCACAAGGGCGAGGTGATTTCTTGCCCTATAGGAGTCAAGCACTGGCATGGAGCTGGCTTACACAAGGGAGGGGCGCATTTGGCTTTAACAGGGGATAAGGAAGGGCAGAATGTCCAATGGCTTGAAAAGCTCAGCGATGCAGAATACACAGAGGCGATAAAGACACTAGCCCACAACTCTGTAACCCCCTTGCAAACATTCCCCTAAAGCATGATCCCTAAATGCTAAACACCTTGAGCCACTTTAGCTTAAATGAAGCCTACCAAACTTCTAGGCTTGAGCGAGTGGGGTGTGCTGGTCTTGGGGGTTTTAGTGGCTCTAGGCACACTCACCGCCTATAAGAGCTTTTTGACAAACGCGCTTGGAGTTGGTGCGTCTTAAAGTGGTGCGTGAGATTTTATGACACAAAAGGAGGGCTAGATTTGCACTTTTAAAGAGTTGTTAACTTTGATCTATCTCATCGCTTTAGGCGGCGCAGACAACCAAGCCAAAACCCACATACAAGGCAACATCAACCAACAACCACCAAAAGCGCATCGGCATTATCACCGCTTTGATCCCCTACATTGGCTACCCTAAAGCTTAAAGACCTTGAGTGCGCTAGATTATAGGCTCTAAGCAGGATTAAGAAATAAGGTAGCCATAGCATAGAAAGACGCTACGCCCCCTATGCTTGCCCCAAATTAAAGCAAACTTCAGTGGAAATTATGGCGTGCCCCGCGTCTCTTAAGCCTCATTTTATGCCCTTTTGGAAGAGGTCTGGATAAAAAAAGATAAAAATCCCTACAATCACCACCCCAAGCCCAATCATTTTAGATAGCCCGATCGTTTTTTGCGCTAACCCAAATGCCCCTAGGGAATCTAAAAACAACCCCATACACAACTGCCCTACGAGCAAAAAGACAATCATGGGTGCTAATCCTATTTTAGGCGCGCTGATGATTGTAGTGAATACCACAAAAGCCCCCAAGATTCCACCTATGTATTTCCACCATTCTTGATGCGCTAAGAGTTTCAGGGTTTCGCCTTGGAGCTGGTGCAACACACGGGCTAAGATCAAAAGACACAAGGTCCCCACAAAAAACGAGAAAAACGCGGCAAAGACGCGCACGCCTCCCATATCTCTAGCCAATGCGGCGTTGATAGGGGCTTGTAAGGCAAGAGCCATGCCCGCTAAGAGTGCAAAAAGATAGAACATCTTGTCTCCTTAAGAGTTTTTTCTCATATTTTACAACCATCACTTGATCGCCCATTGCCCAAAAGCTTACAAGATCACACAACATTATATCTTGGATTTGGATCATAAAAACATGCTTATGCCCAATGCTAGCACCACAACAAGATTTTTAAATCCCTAAAATGTCAAATCGCCTAAAACTTTCGTGTTAAAACGCCCGTCGCAACGCGTGTGCCATAATTCCAAAAATTCCTCTATTATTAAAACGCAAACCCTAAACCCTTACACTTGTGCTACAATGCCCCTCATGAAATCCTTACCGGCTATGCACACTCTTTTAAACGCCCCTTGTTTTGCTCAAGGCTATGATCGATCGATCTTAAAAGCTCTAGCTAATGAATTGCTAGCAGAGTGCCGACAAAATCAATTTAGCTATGAAAACTTAACCCAGTGGTGCGATGCGCTCCAAGCACGCTATTGTGCGCTTTTAGCCCCCCCTTTTAAAAAAGTCTATAACGCTACGGGGGTGTTGCTCTCCACTAATTTAGGGCGCGCGCCCTTAGAAGTTGGCGCGCTCAGGGAGTTAGAAATTTTAAGCTCTTATGTGGATTTAGAAGTGGATTTAGAGAGTGCTAGGCGTTTTGAGCGCGCTTTTCAGGCGCAAAATCTTTTGAAAGCCCTATTTAGCGCCCCGGACGCGCTGATCTTAAATAACAACGCCAGCGCGTTGGTCTTGGTGGCTAGCGCATTTGCACCCAAATCTAAGCGCAAACAGACCTTGCTCTCTTATGGGCAGTTGGTAGAAATTGGGGGGGGTTTTAGAGCCCATGAGCTCTTGGAGAGTGTAACCCATCTTAAGTTAGTGGGCAGCACCAATAAAACTTATTTGCGCGATTATAAAAATGCTTGTAATGACGCTAGCGCACTAATTGCTAGCGTGCATTGGAGTAATTTTTCTATGCAAGGCTTTGTGGCTAGTGTGCCCTCTAAATCTCTCTTTGATTTAGCCCAAGAAAGGGGTTTAATCTTTTATGAGGATTTGGGGAGTGTGCAAGGTGTGGCGCACACTAGAAAAGCCCTTAAAAGCGCGCATCTTTTGAGCTTTAGCGCGGATAAATTATTAGGGAGCGTGCAAGCCGGGATTGTGCTAGGAGAGAGAGAATATATAGAAATCTTGCGCACCCATCCGCTTTATCGCGCCTTTAGGGTGGATAAGATCACGCTATTTTTACTCACCAAGAGTTTGCAGGGCTATTTACAAGATCAAAAAACCCCTTTGCAAACTTTCTTAGAGCAAGATAAGGACGCATTGCTCAATAAGGCTTTGAAATTGCACCGCGCTTTAAGCCACATAACAGGGCTAAAAGCCTTTGTGATCCCCACACACGCGCGCGTGGGCGGGGGCGTGCAGATGCAGGATTTAGAGAGTTTTGGGGTGCAACTACAAGCTAGCATGGATGGCAAAGCCCTTTATCACGCCCTTTATAAAAGGGGCGTGGCTGGGGTGGTGCGCTCTGATTGCGTGGTGCTAGATGTCTACGCGCTGTTTGAAAAGGATATACCCGCGCTGGTGTGTTGCGTGCAAGAAGTGTTAGAGATATAACTCTCCATAATCCCATAGATTCACTAAGGCTTTAGTGCCAGTGCCCGCGCCTAGTGTGGTGGTATTGCCGGTCTATGTGTGCGCTCAGAGTCTGCAAGGTTTTAGAACAAGCCCACATTTACCTTAGCGCGTTTAAAGTGCATTAAAATAGGCTAAAACGAAAGGGCGCGGTGATGGAAAGAAAAGTCAAGGTGGCGGCGGTGCAGTTTTCTCCTCGATCTTATGAGAGGGAAACAAACCTCAAACACGCGTTAAATCTAGCACAAAAAGCCCTCTCTAGTGGGGCTAAGATCGTGTTATTGCCCGAGCTATTTGACAGTGGCTATTGCGTGGAGGATCGCGATTTAGAATTTGGGCTTGATCTTAGCGATCCCACACAACCCACTTTGGAAGGTTTAAAAGCTCTGGCTAAGGAGTATAAAGCCTACCTCATTGCTGGCAGTATCGAGCAAGAGGGAGGCGCGCTGTTTAATAGCATTTACATCGTGGGGGAAAAGGGGGTGGTGGGGAAGTACCAAAAGGTCTATCTGTGGGGCGATGAAAAACAGAGGTTTTCTAGGGGGCAGGAGTATCGCGTGTTTGAGTTGCCCTTAGGGGATTTTAGCCTCAAAGTGGGGTTGCAGATTTGCTATGAGGTGGGCTTTAGTGAGGGGAGTAGGTTTTTAGCCCTACAGGGAGCTGAACTCCTGTGTTTTTGCGCGGCGTTTTCTAAGATACGCAGTTACGCGTGGGATTTGGGGGGGCAGGCAAGAGCCTTAGAAAATGGGGTCTTTGTTTTGGCGGCTAATCGTTGTGGGAGTGAGATTTCTAAGATCAGCCATAAAGAGCTCACCTTTTGTGGGCACTCTAAGATTGTCAATCCTAAGGGGGAGATTGTGGAGCAATTAGGCGATCAAGAGGGCGTGCTGGTGGGCGTGCTGGATTTGGGCGAAATCACAGCCCAAAGGCAGAACATCCCCTATTTGAGGGATTTGGACTTGGCATTGAATCAAAAAACCTTGAAACACCTTGTGGATTTATCTTAAAAGGAGCAAAAGATGGCAAAAGAGATTTTTGTGGCGTATGGTGTAGACATTGACGCGGTGGCTGGCTGGATTGGGAGCTATGGGGGTGAAGACTCCCCTGATGACATTTCAAGGGGGATTTTTGCGGGCGAAGTGGGGGTTCCTAGGCTCTTAAATCTATTTAAAAAATACCACATCCCTGCCACTTGGTTTATCCCCGGGCACTCCATTGAAACCTTCCCTAATCAAGTTAAGATGATCGTAGAGGCCGGGCATGAGATTGGCTTGCATGGCTACTCGCATGAAAACCCTATCGCGATGACTCCCAAACAAGAAGAAGATGTCTTGCTTAAAACCATTGGGCTGATTAAAAATCTGACTGGGCAAAATCCTACCGGTTATGTCGCGCCGTGGTGGGAGTTTTCTAGCGTAACTAATGAACTGCTTTTAAAGCATGGCGTGAAATACGATCACTCTTTGATGCACCGCGATTTCACGCCCTATTATGTGCGCGTGGGCGATTCGTGGACCAAGATTGACTACAGCCTAGAGGCAAAGGATTGGATGAAGCCCTTGGTGCGTGGCACAGAAACCGATTTGGTAGAAATCCCGGGGAGTTGGTATTTGGACGATTTACCTCCCATGATGTTTATCAAAAAAGCCCCCAATAGCTTTGGTTTCATCCCCCCCCGCCATATTGAAGAACTGTGGTTAGAACAATTTGACTGGGTTTACCACGAAATGGATTATGCGGTCTTTTGCATGACCATCCATCCGGATGTGAGCGGTCGCCCCCAAGTGTTGCGCATGCATGAGCGCATTATCCAATACATTAACCGCCATAAGGGCGTGCATTGGGTCAACTTCAACACCATTGCCGATGATTTCATGCGCCGTTGTCCTAGAAAAAAATAATGTGTGTGCTGTGTGCGGATTTGAACACCACCTTGCATTGGAGCGATGTGAGCGCGCCTATGGGAGCTAACTTAGTGGTGGGGGCTTTGCAGGGGGAGCGTGTGCGCGCACGGATACAAAAACTCAAGGTGGCGAACAAAATTTTAAAATTCTATGGTTTGAAACTGCGCGTGTGGGGGAGTCAATTTCTCTTAGAGGATCAAAAGGGGCACCAAGAGCTCGTCAGAGATTTGGGCGATCTGTGCTACAAAGCCCAATCTTTAAGCCCCAAACCCCTAGACATTTTAGACCCTAAATTGCTAGATTTCTTAAGCCGTGGCTAAGATCCCTGTTAGCATTCTGACGGGTTTTTTAGGCAGTGGCAAGACCACACTTTTAGCCCAAATATTGGAGCGTTGTGCCAATCGGGCGATCGCGGTGGTGGTGAACGAATGCGGGCAAGTGGGTTTGGATACGCAGGTTTTAGCCCACCTGCGCTATGTCCCAGAGAAAATGCGTCTGTTGCAGGGGGGGTGCGTGTGTTGCGCCTACCGCCAAGATTTGATCGATTCGCTAAAAGCGTTGATTTCTGATAGTTGTATAGATCATGTGGTGGTTGAAACAAGCGGAATTGCCAACCCCGCGCCCATTCTCTTTAGTCTCTTGCACGATGTGTTTTTAAGCCAGCATTTTATCCCCCACAATGTGATCACCTGCTTAGACGGGGTGCATGGCTTCTCACATCTCAAGGACAATGTAGAAGCGCAACACCAGATCGCTACCTCTAATGTGGTGGTGATCACCAAAACAGACTTACAAGATTCATTTGCTAAACTTAGCACCTTGGTCGCTAGCACCAACCCCACCGCCACGCTTTATGATAAAGCGCGCATAGATGTCGCGTGTTTACTCCAAGAAAGCCCTACTAGCCCTATCTGTGCTACTCCCCCTCAGCACACACACCAATATTTTAGAACCCTATGTTTGGAGTTTGAAGAGCGCATAGACTGGAGTGCTTTTAGCTTGTGGCTGAGTTTCTTGCTTTATCAATACGGGGATCGCATTTTGCGCACTAAGGGCATTATTAGAACAGAGCAGGCTTGCATTGCGCTCAATGGCGTGCAACATATTATCTATCCCCCCACCCATTTAAGCCCCACCCAAGAGCACCTATCCCAATTAGTCTTTATCCTCAAGGACTTAGACCCCCAAGCTATTCATACCTCTTTAAAAACCCTCTTTAGGGCTTTAGGCGTGGCGTTCAACCCCCGCCACAGCGTAACCTGAACTCAAGCAAACGCCTACTTCGCAGGCATTTCTACTCGTGAGTGCCTTCAGATTTTTCTTTGTGTTCTTCGCTTTTGTGCTCCTCAGCCTTAGCAGGAGCCTTGCTAGCTTTGTGTTCTTCGCCCTTAGAAGCCCCCTGCGCCCCGTGTTTCATACCCTCATGCCCGTGTTTTTCGCCATGTTCTTGACCATGTTTGCTGGCATGTTTTTTGCCATGTTTGCGTGAGCAGAGCAATTCGCGTTGTTTACCCTTACACACTTCCACATCTAAGCCCATACTCATTAGCTCTTTGGGATCGTGGTCTTTTTTCTTCTCTTCTAGGGCTTCTGCTACCTCTTTACGCAAGGCTGCAAAATCTTTTGCGCTCATCTTCGCCAAGTTGGCTTTGTAAGTCTTATGCACCTGCACTTTGAAATTCATCTTGGCTTTGCCTTTTTTCTCTTTAAGGCGTTTGTAAACCTCCTCTTGGTAGTCCAGCACCTCTTCGCCACTGTGCAAAGTGCCTGCCAATTTAATGAAATCCTTATCGCTCAAGCTAGAATAATCCTCCGCATGAGCTACGCCTAATGCCAACGCTCCCATCATAACAATGCCTAGAAAACGACGCATAAATTCCCTTTCCTAAAAAGTTTAATGTAAAGACGCATCATTTTATCTTGTTTTTATTGAAATTGAGCTTAATATTTGAATAGGAATAAAATTTCAGACGGATTTTGTAAATAATGGTACCAAAAGTCGGACTCGAACCGACACGGAGTCGCCTCCACCAGATTTTGAGTCTAGCGTGTCTACCAATTCCACCATTTTGGCACAAACGCTACGCGTTCGTGGTGCACTGGGCGAGAGTCGAACTCGCACGAGTTGCCTCACCACCCCCTCAAGATGGCGTGTCTACCAATTCCACCACCAGTGCAAAACCCCCCCTTGAAACTTAAGCTAAGAACGGGTTGCTATAGACCGCGATAATGGCAAACACCAGAGTGTAGATAACTTGCGCTTCGATCATTGCCATCGCAATAAACATCGTGGTGAGAAGTTTGCCTCCCACCCCCGGGTTGCGTGCCGTGCCTGTAATGGCTGCAGCAGCGGCATTTCCCATCCCAATGGCTCCCCCGCAAGCAGCTACCCCTAAGCCCACAACCGCTCCCACGATGGAGTAGGATTTAATCATGTCCAGCCCGTTTACCTCTGCTCCAAAAGCTAGCCCAACCATACCTAAACACAAAAGCGCAAGAAACCTCATAGACAACTCCCGTTCTGAAAAATGTTGCTAGGCGCAAAACTCGATTATGGCATTTCCAAACTTAATTTTCAAGCCAAAATGACATCGATCTTGCCACTCTCATGGATGGCGCTAATTTGGCATTGTAGGCGTGTGTTCTGTGCAAAGGAATCGACGCGCAAACCGTGTTTTTGCAAACAAGACTTGTGTAAGAGCGCATCGCCTCCTCTGGGCAAGCGCACAAACACCCCAAAATCCGCGATTTTTTTAACTTCCACCTCCAACATCTCGTGCAAAAAATAGGGCTGTGTCTGGGTGAGTTCTAAAATATAAGCTTTGGCTTCTTTGGCATTTTGGGCGTGTTTGCTAGTGATCTGCACCGCCCCGCTGGATTTGTCTAAATCTATGGCTACCCCAAAGCGTTCGATGATCTCCTTGATGATCTTACCCCCCGTCCCAATGATGGTGGCGATCTTTTTGGGGGGCACGAAAAAACTCTCTAAAGCGGGCAGGGCTTGGGGATTTAACACGATTTTCTCTCGAGCCTCCTGCATGATCGCTAGAATATATTCTCTAGCTTGCTTGGCTTGGCTTAAAATATCCTCAAAGAGTTCTAATTTAAGCCCTTGAGTCTTGGTGTCCATTTGCATGGCAAGCACCCCTAACGCGCTCCCTGCGATCTTAAAATCCATATCCCCTTGCATGTCCTCTAACGCGCTGATGTCGCTCAAAATGGCATGGCGATCCCCTTGCACCACCAAGCCCATCGCCACCCCTGCGATCAAGGCGCGCACCTTCACCCCGCTAGCGCACAGGGCTAAAGACCCCCCACACACACTTGCCATAGAACTCGAGCCATTGGATTCTAAGATCTCAGACACAAGGCGGATGGTTTGGGGGGTTTCTAGGATTGATCCTTGTAAAGCGCGTTTAGCCAAATGCCCATGTCCGAGCTCACGCCGACTAGGCGCGCTCAAAGGCGCGCTCTCCCCCACACTGAAGGGCAAGAAATTGTAATCAAACATGAAGGTTTCTTTTAGGGGGGTTTTACAGTCCAAACTCTCCTGTGTCCTAGCGTCATTACTCCCGCCCAAAGTGCACACCACTAGGGCTTGGGTGTGCCCGCGGGTAAAAAGCGTGGAAGCATGGCAGTGGGGCAATAGATTGGTTTCTATACTAATAGGGCGCACCTGAGTTAAACTACGCCCATCTAGGCGCGTTTTTGTGTTGAGAATTTGGGAGCGGATAGCTTGGTGGATATAGTGTTTAAGCGCGCGTTGGACGCGCTCTAGGGCGTAGAAATGCCCGTGTTCTTGTAAAGCGTTTGCCACATACTGGGCTAGATTCAAAAAATCCGCTTCCCTCTCACTCTTAGCCATTTGCGCCATCACTTCTAAGACTTGGGTATGGAAGTGTTGTTGAATCAAGGCTTCTAGGGGGACATCTGGGCTTTGGGGCGAAGGGGGCGCAAAACTAGGGGAGTTTTTATGGGGGGTGAAATCGCGTTCAAATTGCGCGCTGGTGTGCTCGATATGCTCTTGGGCGCGCCCTAGTAGAGTTAATAACTCTGCTTCTGCTATGTCCTCTAGCGCGCACATCTCTACCATGAGCAGAGCCTCTTTAGTGCCCGAAACATAGAGATCTAAACTGCTTTGTTGTAATTGCGCAACGCTGGGGTTAATGACAATTTCACCGGTGATCTTGGCGATACGCACCGCGCTGACATTTTGATCCACTCCGATATTGGCTAAATAAAGCGCGTTAGCGGCTGCGTGCAGGGCGCACACCTGTAAATCGCTTTGCTGATCATGGCTTAGGACTAAGATCGTGATTTGTATGGGGTGGGCATAGTGTTGGGGGAATAGGGGGCGTAAACTACGATCGATGAGGCGCGAAGTCAAGGTTTCAAACTCGCTAAGTTTACCCTCGCGCTTGGTAAAACCCCCCGGGATACGCCCAATAGCATAAGCGCGCTGGCTAAATTGCACGCTTAGGGGTAAAAAATCCCCTTCTATAGGGGTTTTATCCACCATCACGCTGGCTAATAGCACGCAACCCTGATAGCTATACCAAAGCGCGCTGGTGGCTTGTTTGGCTACATAATGGAGTTTGTAGGTTTCGCCATTGCTTTGAATTGTCATAGTGCTCCTTAAGTGGGTTTCATAGAAGAATCAAAAATACGCTCGATCTGGGCTAAATCTAGCTCAAGGGGGCGTTTGTAATAATGCGCGATGCTCACAAAGTGTTCAGGATGGTAGACGCTCACCACCCCATCGCAAATGCGATTCAAACTCTCTTCTACAGATTTAGGCACAATGGGGGTTAACACCATAATGCTCTTGGCACGCTTTTCCATGCAGGTTTGGATAGCTAGCCCGGCGGTTACCCCCGTTTCGATGCCCTGATCCACAATGAAGACATTTTTGTGCGCGAGGGGCTTGAGCATATTGCCCTTGCGGAATTTATAAATTTTAGAGAGAATCTCCTCTTCATAAATGCGCTTGGCTTCCCCATAGACATAGTCCAAACTGATCTCAAAGCTTTGAATCAAATTCTCATGCATGACAATCCCCATGCTCTCACTCACCAAAGCGATCTCACACTCCCGATTCAAAGGCGCGTAAATCGAACCGCTGAAGAGGAAATCCAAATCGGTGTGTAGTTTCAAGGCGAGCGCGTAAGCAAATTGCAAGCCCTTGAGGCTGGTGGCTAGCATGATGGCGTTGTGGGTGTTAAGATGGCGCACCAGCACTTCGTTCATGAGTTTATGCAAAGCGTCTTGGTGGTCTTCAAAGAGAATCGGGCTCATTGTTTCAACTGGCGGTAGGTAATATTGGTTTTGGTGATGGGCGAGAAGTCCAACTCCAATTTGATGTAATTGTTTTCGTAGATTCTAAGGGGGTCATTGGGGTTGCTAGTCAATACAGGGCGGCGGCGATTCACAAACATCAAGCCGATCCCAAAACAACGCACTTTTTTAAAAATCCCAATATCCCAGTTCAACACGACATTGTGCGCGATGTCATAACCTATGGAGCTAGTTAGAGAGAACCATCTGAAATCGTTGCTAAAGCCGGCCTTGAGGTAGTTAGAATTGTTTTCTACAATCTTGTTGATCCCATTGTCGTTAAAGTTGGATTTAAGGTAGTAGGAAACATTGGCGTTGAGGAATTTGTAATTGTAATTGGCGTTGATAGACACCTCATCTAGGCTGTGGTAATACCAAGAGTAAAAGAGCGTGCCATAAATATTGAGTCCCTTGAGAGGAGAAAAACCCAGCTTGGTTTCCATAGGCATGCGCAAAAAAGACACCTTATCGGTGAAATCCAAGGATTGGGAGATGCGCCAGTAAAACAACTCCTCTCCATTGATTCCATAGAGGTATTGGGTGAGATTCAAATTCAGTTGTTTGTTAGGGGGATTGCGTTCGATGATGGCTGAAGGATTCCACACTGAATCGTAAATCTGCCCGCGGTAGTCATAATCGCTCAAGGTATTAGAAGTGAAATCGTTGCGCGCTTGCGCGCTGAGGACATACATTTGGTTGTTAAACAAGCCGTCTGCAAAGCTGTAGTAAGTGCCTTGTAACACGGCTTCTAATTGCACGGTGTGCAGAAGTTTATTGTATTCGCGAGCTAGATCGCTGTTTAAATATAGGGCGTAGGCACTAGAAAAGTAGTTCCCATAAGCCCTAGAAACCCCTTGAATATCGGGCACATAGCTGTTTTTCGTGTTCATGATCGCCACATTACTCAGATTGACACTATTCCACAAGCCCACAGAGAGGTATTTTTAAAGAGGGAAAATTGCACCCCTAGGGGGACTTTGATGGTGTTTTGCACATAACCATAGCCCACTTGGCGCACAATGTCATGGAATTGGTAATCTAGCGAATAGAGTAAGTGCTTCCAGCCTAGTGGGGCTAGGTATTTGTGGTATTGCAAGCTGGGCAGGGATTGGAAAGTGCGATCGTTATTGATTTTATTGAGATTGAGGAAGTATTTCAAATTAAAGCCATAGTAATGGTTATTGGTTTGGATATAGTAATTACCCCGGGACATATGGGTGGCATCGGTGATGCGTTTGTTGACTTTTTCAAAGCGCACATAGTCTAAGTCGTTCATGTAAAGAAAATCCAAATAATAGGCGTTATCTAAATTGTTTTTCAACCCAAAGTATTTTTGGAACGCCTGTCTGCTAGCGCTCTGGGTTTCAAAGCCAAAGACATTTTGGTTACGCAAATCATAGCGTTTCGTGTAGCTATTGTAGTTGCGGAAATAACGCATGTTGAAGACAAACTTGTCTTGATGGGCGTTGATCATCCTAAATTCAAAATTGAGCCCCAAGCCTCTTTTAGAGCGGATTTGGGGGGCTAGAGTCATGTCCCATGAATCCCTAGGGGCGATGTAAATGGGTTGTAAATAAATAAAACCGGCCAAATTAGAAGTGCCAAACTCTGGGTAGAGTAGCCCACTAGATCGCTTGGTGCTTGTAGAAGTGAAGGCGTAGGGGAGGTAGAGAACCGGGATATTGCCCAGATAGATTTTGGAGTTAAAGAGTGAGAGGTGGGATTTATCGGCGTTAAAACGCCCTGAGCTGGCGTTGACATGCCAGATGGGATTGTCAATGCTGCACCCAGAGGCGGTGAGGTTTTTGATGTAATACTGGTTTTGCTTGGCATGCGCGATGTCCGCGCTAATCCACATCCCGCTCACACTGTCTTGCACATAAAAGGGGAAGATGAGCTCGTATTTCTCGTTCATCTGCACTTTGATGTGTTCGGCGCGCACCAAGAGTCCCTCCCCACGGTAAATTTTGACATGCCCATCTAAAATCGCGATCTTCTTTTGGGTGTCATAAGAGACGCGATCGGCTAGAATATAGACATCGTAATTGAGCAAGATCGCATGCCCGGTGGCAGTTACGATATTATCTTTAGCGTCCACGCGATCAGCCAAGAGTTCAAAAATCTTATGGTTTTTTTTGTCAAATTTCTGCACAGCGACTTGTTGCTGTTTAGCCTGCGCGCCCACCACAAATAACCACCCTAAAAGGAATAACCACCAGCGCATTCATTTAGTCATGATAACCAAAGTCTGGGCGTGTCTGTCGTGAAACACGCGCTGGAATCTATCTCTAGCCAAGTAGATCAAGGGGCATAACAAGGCGAGTTCTTTGAGTGCGCAACGCTTGAGTCGTTGGGTCCACGGGGGGTTATCCAAGGTCTTCAAACTCACCACGCGCAAGTGGAAGACGATCTTGCCAACACTCACCCCAAAACCCCCCATGCCCAAGTGTTCGTAAAGCAAGTGCAAGAGTGTATACAACAAAAAGTAACGCAAAATCCCATGGGCGTGTAAGACAAAACCCAAACCTAAAGTATCCAACCAGTGCGTGTTGAAATCCCATGCCACCAGTCCCACTAACAACACATCCACACCATAAGCCCCCACCCTGCACCACCACGGGGGCAAGACAAGGCGTTCTTTGTAAAGCACTTCTTCTAATTTATACGACTCCAAATCCACAATCCGGTTTAGTGTCCAATGTCTTCTCTAAATTGCATGCCCTCAAACTGCACCTTACCCACCAATTCGTAGGCGTGCTCTCTGGCTTCATGCAAGGATTTGCCCATGCCTATACACACCCCCACACGCCCCCCAGACACCATGAACACCCCATTTTCCTGCGCGATCCCCCCCAAGTCCACATGCCCTTTTTTCTCATCAATGGGATCAATATACACACTCTGCCCCCCTGAAATTTTATAAGGGTAATCCTTGGAAGCTAAGACCACGCCCAAGCAATGCTGGGGGTGCAATTCTAATTGCAAATCTAGCAGTTTGTCTTCTAAGGTCGCCAAACACAGATCTAGTAAGGGGGTTTTGAGTAAGGGCAATAGCACCCCACACTCCGGGTCCCCAAAGCGCACATTACACTCTAACAAATAGGGCTGCAAGCCCTCTGGGGTTTGCAGCACCATCACACCCGCATACAACACCCCAATAAAGGGTTTATTCTGCTCTACCATCGCCTTTAAAATGGGCTCGATGATCTGGGTGGCAATCTGGTGTTGCAGGGCGTGGTTACACAAACTAGAGGGCGCAAACGCCCCCATTCCCCCAGTATTAGGACCATCGCCAGAGAGTTGTTTGTAAGATTGGGAGGGGGGTAGTAGGAGGTAGTTTTGGTGGTGGGCTAAAGCGCAAATGGAGAGTTCAAAGCCGGGCAGAAACTGCTCTAAGAGCACTTTTTCTTGCTGTTTGTCTGTAAAGAGGTGTTCTAACGCTTGCAGGGCTTGCTTTTCATCTTGGGCGATGATCACCCCCTTGCCCTGACACAGCCCATCGGCTTTGATCACAATGGGGTAGGTGCCCAGTTGCGCGCAGGCTTGTTGGTAACTAGAAGCTAACACATAGGGCGCAGTGGGGATGCCATAGGCTTGGGCTAATTCTTTGGTAAAGCTCTTGGAGCTCTCTAGCAAGCTAGCTTGTTGGCTAGGTCCAAAAACTTTAATCTGTGCGTGCGCTAGGGCATCGCTCAAGCCCTCCACTAAGGGATTTTCTGGTCCAATCACCACCAAATCCACCTTTTTATCCAAGGCGAAATCCACAAGCTGGGCGTGATCTAGGTAGGGAACATTAATCCCAATGCTCTGTGTCCCCCCATTGCCCGGGCAAAAATAAATGTCGCCCACGCGCGCGTCTTCTCTAAATTTGCGCCCTAGCGCATATTCTCTAGCCCCACTCCCCACGATCAAAATACTTTTTTTCATTTAAACCCTATAAGTTCACCCAAACGAGCGTTACTATGTTGCGTAGTTCAGTAGAGCTACGGATTGGCTAGGAGGGCTTTTTTAGGTGGCAGATCCAGCAAGGAAATACCAAATCACACAAAAGCCACTACAACTAGCCTTGCTAGTGTGTATAAAAGAACTTACCAAAAGTAGAAACACGCATCGTCCAGGCTAAATTTGGCATGCCATTATACTTGAATTTAACTTAGATGGTAATAGTCATCGTGCTAAAGTGGGTGTAAAACACCTGCGCCCCAGCTTGAGAAGCCAATTTCACATGCTTTTTTTGGGTGTGATCGATGCGCACTTTCAGGGCTTGCGCGCTGGAGTGGGCGTGGGTGAGTTTGGCTAACAAAACGCAAGCCTTGTGTAGCACCTCTTGGGAGGGGGTATTGGGGTGGGAGAAAATCACCATGTGCGCCCCGGGTTGGTCTTTGGCATGCGCCCAGATGTCGCGCGCGCGCGCCATTTTGAGGATTTCGCGATTCTCTTGCTGGTTGCGCCCAATGAGCACGCGCACCCCCTCAATGTCAAAACTCTCTAAATGCGTGGTCTTGGGGCTATGGCGGGTGGGTTTGGCGCGCATGGGGGCTAAATCTTCCAAGCGCGCGCTAGGCAAGAGGGCTAATTTAGCCTGCAAAAAGGCGATTTTAGATTGGAGATTCTCCACTTGCAAGATAATGTGCTGGGCTCTTTGCTGGTTTTTCTTCGCCATTTTGAATAGCTTATTAGCCGCATCGCTTAGGGTGCGCGCTTGGGGGGGGAGCTTGATGACTTGGTCTTCTAGGGTGATACTTGGCGCGTAGATGAGCTTAGAGTCTAGATGGTGCAAGTGGGCTAGAATCAAGCTCGCGTGCGCGCGTTGCGTTGCGCTTTCTTGCAAGAGAGTGGGCGCGCTAGGCAGACGCTCTAAACGCGCTTGTAAAAGCTCTAATCTCTTGAGCCAGCCTTTTTTGAGGCTTTCTTTTTGCCCGGCTAGGCTTTGGGCTTGCGCACGCGCGCGCAAATTTGCCAGCGCGTCCAGCAAGGCACTTGGTGGCATCTCTTGCAAGGGGGGGCGCGCAAAGGGGGGTTTGAGCAAGGGGGCTAAAATTTGGGCTTTCAACACAGGGCGGTAGCTCTGCTGTGCGCCCACAAAACGCAGTGCTTCTAACACGCGCCCTTGCGCGTCCAATAAAATGGCGTTGCTGTGCCTGCCGGTAAATTCTAGTTGCAAAGAAGCTTGGGTTTTCTTGTAACTATGCGCGCACTCTAACACAATCTTTAAAATACGATCCTCATTTTCTAAAAACGCGTCCACAAGCCTAGCGTTGGAGGCGTGCTTTTCTAGGGCGAGGTTGAAAGGGGTTTTAGGGTAGATCGCGTGTCTGTGCTGATCGACATAGATATAACTCTGGGATTTATCCATGCAAGCCTTAAAGCAATACTCCGGGGTGTCTAGAGTGATGTAGTGCGCATGGGCGCGGATGGTGATCTTGCTTTGGGTTTTTAACAATAAGGCAATGTGGTATAAGAGCGCGTAACTAATCATAATTGAGCTTCATCTTGGCATAGGCTAGAGCCTCTTGCCCCAAATTAGCGTCCACCATGCGCGCGATCTCTAGCACCTGTTCGTCCTTGCTGAGTAATTTAATAGAGGCTTGTTGGGCGTGTTGGTAGACTAGAAAATGCCGATTAGCCAGACCGGGCAGGTGGGGGGCGTGTGAGATGGCGATCACTTGGTGGTGCGCGCTTAATTCCTTGAGGATTTGGGCAACACACGCGCTCTCTTGCCCACTCAAATTCGCGTCTAACTCGTCCACCAAGAGGGTTTTATGGGGGGTTTGTTGTTGCTTAGCTTGCAAGGCTAGCAAAGCTAAGCTCAAGCGGTTGCTCTCCCCCGCGCTCCAATGCGCGCTCCTGCCAAGGAGTAAACGCACACTCTCTAAGCCCTGCGCGCACAAGGGAGTAGGCTCTAGGGATAAGTGGGGGGGGTTGAGCAAAAGGGGTGTGGTGTAACTCTCTAGCATGCTCTGCACCGCGCTTAGGTGGGTTTGGCGTTCTTTGCTAAGTTGTGAGCCTAGTTGCATGCACGCGTGTTCGCACTCTTGCACGCGTGTTTGCGCGCTTTTGAGGTGTTGATCGTGCGCGCAGTAGCGTTGGTAATCTTGGCGCAAGCTTTGCTGTTTGGCGCGCGCGAGTGCCTCACTCCCGTATTTGCGCACAAGACTCCCTAACTTTCCCATCGCATCTAGCAGGGCTTCCATGTCCATGTGCTCTAATTCCTCTAGGGCGCACATTTCATTCAAAAGCCATCCTTTAGCTTCTTGTAAATGCTCTTGCAACGCGTCTTTAAAGGGGGCGTTGGTGCAAGAAAGTGCTCTATAAATGTGGTGTTCCCCCTCTAAGACACCCAAACCCTGCTTAATAGCCGCGCGACTCTTTTGGCAGTTTTTGTGTTGGTTTTTGAGATTCTCAAGGCGCGCATACGCCCCGTCCTCTAAGAGCACACCCTCAAACTTAGCCAACTCAAAACGCGCCATCTCTTTGAGGACTTCTAAAGAGTCCGCCTCTTGTTCTAGCTTGTCTAATTGCGCACGCGCGTGGGTGTAGCGTTTATAGCTTTGCTGGAAAGCTTGGAGGAGGGTGGGGTCTATAAAACTATCTAAGATCTCTAAGAAGAATTGTGGGTTAAGAGGGCGGGCGTGGGAGGAGATATAGAGTAAATGGGGGGAAAAATAGCTCTGCAAGGCTTTTTTGCTAATGGGCGCGCCATCGCGCATGCAGCGGGCGCGTTTGTGCTTGTGGATTTGAATCACTGTGGGGGTGTTAGCCAGTTGCCAACGCGCTTGCAAAAAGCGCGCGCGCATGGGGGCTAGCCCTACGCTGGCTAAAATGCACCCTAGTAATACACTCTTCCCACTCCCACTCGCCCCGCTGATCACATTCAAATGCGCGCTCAAGCGCAAATCTGCCTGCTCAAACACCACCCCCTGCTCGATACGCACTTCTTCTATCATGAGGGCATGCTACCAAGTTTAAGCATAGGGTCCCCCCCAAGAGAATTTTTCGCGCAACACTTGGAAGTAATTGCGCTCTAAGGGCTGGAGCAAGGTCGCTTGGGGGATAGCCTGTTGGATTTTGAGTTCTTGATCGGGGCGCATGAGGTGGTGGCTTTGCCCATCTAGCACGATTAAGCAAGTTTTTTGGGTTTGCACGCTTAATTGGGCGTGTGCGCCCAAGATCAAGGGTCTTTGGGTGAGAGAATGCGGGGCGATGGGGGTGAGTAAAATATTTTGGCACAAGGGGTGCACCACGCTTCCTCCTACACTGATATTATACGCGCTAGAACCAAGAGGGGTGGCTACAATCAAGCCATCCACTTGGTAAACATTGGCTAAAACCCCCTCTACAAAGAGGCGCAACTCTAAAATCCCATAGACATCTTTTTTAGTGATGACCAGATCGTTGGCGCATACAAAGGGGTGATCTTGGTTGTCTAACCATGCCTCTAGCATCAAATGCTTTTCTACACGATATACCCCCGCTTTGAGCGCGCGCAAAAAATCCGCCACGCCAGCCAAATTTGTGGCACTCAAAAAGCCCAAATTCCCCACATGCACCCCAAAACAAGCCGATCCGCTGCGCAAAGCCCCCAAAAGCGTGCCATCTCCCCCCAGACACAATAATACCCCCCCAGGTTCAGGAGAGAAGTCATAGCCCATCCCCACAGCGCGTAAGGCTTCCTCTAGCGCGCGCAAGGACTCCGGGGGGGTTAAGGGCTTGAGAATCACATGCACGCGTTCGATAGGGGGGTTTGGGGGTGGGTTCAACGACTAACTTTCTAAGGGATAACAAGCCCCAAGGGACAACCCTCGAGGCTTTAAGGAGGGGGGAGTGCATGCTAGCGCATGCAATCTTAAAACTAACTTAGAAGGCATAGCGCATCCCCACATTGCCCGTGATATTGATGTCTTGATAATCTAGCCCAAAGCGCGCCCCAATACCGGCGTTGATATAGAGGGATTTCCACAAGCGCACCTCCCCGCCCATGGTCAAGCCCGCGAAGGTGTTGTAGAGATCGCCCTTGCGGTAACTCAAGGTGTCATTGCCAATAAAGCGCACCAATTTATCCCCCATGGAGCTCACAAAGAGATCGCGCCCGATATCCGCGATCACGAAATAATAGGAGTTTTTGCCAAAGTAATGCCGACTTTCTAGCGCTAGATTGAGGGTGAGCACGGATTTTTTATTAGGATCGGCATTAGCCCTAAAGCGGTCGTAATAGGGGTTATCCATTGTGCCTTGTAAGCCGGTCATACCAATGTAGTAGTAGCGCAAGGCGATTTGGGGTTTGAGCACCACGCTTTTATTTTTGAAAAAGAAGTCATAGCCATAGTTTGCGCCTACATTGGTCGTCCAAGTGTTGTAGTTATAGCGTTGGTTGACAATGGAGAGAATAGAGTCTGTGGCGTTGATATAGTTCTTATTATACCCCCAAGTTTCATTGGCACTCAAGGTGATCTCACTGTTCTTGGCAAAGATACGGCTATAAAGCCCCACATTGACATTATTGCTACTAGCGTTGGTGATATTGCCATGGAAACCGCTGTAGCCATAGGCTACATACCCGCCCACGATCGCGCCCTTCACAAAGCGATCGTAACCTACATTGATTCCATAGAGTGTGCCCGTGCCCCCAGCCACAAAGCTAGCCCCCCCCACGCCCTGCATCCAAAGATTGTTTTTGATCTTGTCGCGTTGGGAGTAGGCTAGGATCACATCCATCGCGTTAGGCACGGCGCTAGCAAAGCGTTCGCCCTTGATATTCTCTAAGAAGTCATGGAAGGTGGGCACGCTGGCTGTGAAATTAGAGAGCTTGGCTAGGCGACTCATCTGCTGGGTGTAGGTGTTGATTTGCAAAATATCCGTGGAGTTGTTTTTGAGCGAGGGGCTAGCGATCAAGTCGATGCTATTGGCGATGTCCTTAGCTATTTTAACAAGGGTTTGGGGAGAATTGTTCTCTAGGTAATAGGGCGCAAAGAGGGGGGTATTCTTAGTTTCCACTAACAAGGCGTTCAACCATTGCATGACATTGGGTCCGCCAGCTTGGTAGACATTATCCACGCTAGTTTGCCCTTGGATTTGCTGGATATACTCTTGGATCGTGGGAATCACGATATTGGGCTGTTTGCCCACGCCCACTTGGATATTATTATAGGCGATTGAGGAGGTGATAGTCTGCCCTTGGGCATCTTGGAAACTCACGCTCAAGCCTTTATCCGCGATCTTAACCGCTTGACCATTGTAGAGCAAGCCCGTGCCCTGCGCGTTGAGTTGCATGTGCTTGTTATTGATGTCTAGCTGGGTGTAGAGACTCAAATAGTCCTTCCAGCTATTGGGGTTAAAGGGCTGGTTGTAGAGATTGTAGTCGATCCACTTGGCATTAATCAAGGTGTAGGCTTGGTTGCTAGCTTGGGTGTTGAGGGCTAGAATGGGCGTGTTAGCTGTGGGTGTGAGGGTGGCGATGCCTTTTACATTAATAAAGGGCGCGCTAGGGCTTTGCGTGCCGGCATTAAAGACCATGCTCCCAGCGGAGTTAAAACTCCCCCCCACATCAATGCCACTGGGATTCGTGGTTAAAGTCGCGCCTGAATAGAGGGTAAAATCTTGAGCGATGCTCACCGCGCTATTAGAATTGTTGTTGAGCGCGTGCTGGATACTCAAATTATTAGCCAAGAGCTGGGCGCTAGGGGAGAGATCAATTGTGCCTAGTAAGGTGCTCCCTATTACTTTAGAGAGGTCTACCACCCCGCCCTTAGCTTGGATCGTGCCCAAATAAGCAAAATCCTGCGCGTTCACGCTGATCCCCTCGTATTGGTTATTGGTGGTGAGCGTGCCCTGCTTGACATAGACATTGTTGAATTGGGCGTTGATGTCAAGCCCATTGGTGGCGTTGAGTGTGCTCACCTCAATATTAGAAGTGTTGTTAGAAAAGAAATTGAGCGTGCCTGTGTAATTGGTGAAATTGATGCTATTAGTGCCACTAAAGATGATATTGTTGCCGGCGACAAAACTCAACGCCCCTCCAGTGGCGTTGCTAAAATTGCTATTGTTCACCACAACATTTTGGTTAGCCAAAAAGCTAAAATAGCCCTTTTCCCACAACCAACTCAAACCCTTGGGGGCTAGCAGATTGCCCAAGCCCACTTTTTGCAAAGCCTGTTGCAAGGAGGGGGAGAGCACACTCCCCAAGCCCTTAGACCATAACCCCCCCAAGCCCTTATCTTGCATCAAGGCGTTAGCTAGGGCTTGGAGATCCTTTTGCTGGCTTAGGGTGTTGATTAAATCCGGTCCCAAGAGCTGGTTTAAGAGCTTGCTAGTGGTGTTGGCTAACATCTTGCTCAAGGCGGGGGGAGGGTTGAGCGCATCTTGGATCACCATGTCCATCATGGTGCTCAAAATTTGGGGTCCTAACCAAGACACGCCTGTATTGATCAAATCCTTGTATGCAAAGACATTTTTCAAAATTTGCCCGAAAGTGGTTTCGCTTAAGAATTTTTCTAAACCAGTGAGTCCCTGGGGCGAATTGGCTTGCGAAAGGGCTTGATCCAAACTAACCGGAGAGAATTGGTCCATGAAACTCCAAAGAGTTTTATCTCCATAAAAAGTATTGATGAAACTCTCCACATTGTCTATACCGATTGTTTTAACGATGCCACCTATTATATTGCCCTTAGCGGCCTCAATCTGTTTAACTAATTCCTTATCAATTTCTTCGCGCGTTGTAGGACTCAAGTTACTGATAAGTCCATTTTGACCAAAGACATCGCTCACCGTCTTGGAATTGACAATGTCTTTAATAACAGTGGTGAATCCGGGCAACTCCATGATAGCCTGCATGTCCTGCGCGTTCAACAAATCTCCCAAGGGCTCATTGGCGATACTAGGGGGCAATAACCCCCCTAAGCCCTGAATGCTAGAGGGGATGAGCGTTTTGCCTTGGGCTTTCTGGTAGATGATATTGCCTAAGGTCTGCCCTAAGCCCGCTTGGGCTAAGATCTTTTCTAAGCCCGCCTGCCCCAAGAGTGGGAAGATTTGGTCTGTGCCCTGCGCGCTGATGGTCGCGTCATTGAGGGTTAAGTTAGTTGCGCTATTAAAGCTCACAGACGCGCTCCCCCCACTCTGCCAAGCGTTCCCACTCCCCACAGTGCCCGTGATGTAAATCTCTTTGGCGTTGAAATGCGCCTCAATATAGCCCAAGTCTACCGAAGTCCCCTCTAAGAGTTGCCCCAAATTCTTAGAGCGCAAGTCTTGGCAACTTGAAGACCCACTACAAGGATCAGCATACCCATTCCCCCCAAACCACACCACGCTACTACTCTGGGTTTTGCCCACCTGCGTACCCCCCACCACTAAAGTGCCATTGGCAAAACTCTGGTTGATCTGGCTAGAGAGCCCTCCGATGAGATTTAAGAGTTCTTGCTTTTGGGTGGGGTCTAGAGTGATGTGGGCGTTTTCTAGGGCTTGGAGCACCTTAGTGGGGTCGTTTAGATTATCTAGCACCCCGTTTTTTAAGAGTTGTTCCAACTGGGGCCACAAGCTAGAAGCCAAGCTATATAAACTGCCCAAATTGGCTTGTGTGATAGCCGGGTTGTAGATGTAAAGGGGGTCTAGGGGCTGGTTGTAGGGACCATAGGTGCCCGGGATTTGGGGTTGTAGGGGCTGTGTCATCGAAGTAGCCGGGGGGATGAACACCCCTTTTAAATTGCTATCCAAAAAGAAAGTCCCGGTGCGGTTGTCGCTGTAATCATACTGTGTGCCTGAGACATTTTGTTTGGACTCTTTATAGTAGTAGAGCTCAGGCGCGATATTGTAAAGCGAGGTGGCGACTGGGTTGGGGTTTTGTGAGATTGTAACGACTAATTTACCCCCCTGTATGCTCTCTGTGATGAGTTGCGCGCCATTGAGGGGGTTAGCAAAACTCCAGCTATCTTGGGAGGCGTTGTAAGTGGCGCTACTAATTTTCATGCCATAGAAGTCGATCTTTTGGTAGCCATCCGCCCCGCTGATCCCCTTGATTCCCCCTGAAGTGTTGAGGATGTCATAGACCTTAGGGGTTTGGAAGGCGAGCTTAGTAAAGAGGTCTACATTGGAGATATTGAGCAAGCCCGTGTTGCCCACATTAAACGCCCCCTTGACGCTCATAAAGGGGCTGGAGAAATTGGGGGTAAGGATTCCCTTGAGGGTCAAACTCCCGGTGAGATTAAAGGGTCCAAAATTAAGCGCGCTATTACCTGTGCTATATAAGGTCGTCGCGCCCGTGCTGGTGGTTTCCCCGGCATTAAGCGTGCTCTGCCCCATCAAGGCAATGTCAGCCCCATTGAGATTGAGGGTTTGCGCGTCAATTTGGCTACCCCCCGAGAGATTGACATTCACCCCACTATTGAGCGTGGTCGTGCCCTGCATACTGGCTTGTGCCTGCTGTGTGAGCACCAAAGCAGAGCTACCGCTAAAAGTCGCGTCTTTGGCAAAGCTAGCCTGCGTGCCCTGCCCGTTGATCCCTAGTTTAGCCTCCCCGCTAAAGGTGGTATCGCCCTTGAAATTTACCTGACTGCCGCTATTCACACTCACAGCGGTGTTGTCTGCAAGGGACATGGTGTTATCAAAAGTGGCTTGACTGCCATTGATCAAGCTCAAATAAGCGGCATCGCTAAAATTGGTATCACCCCCAAATAAAGCGGTGCTTTGATCCAAATTGACAACCGCGCTATCCCCTACATTGGTAGTCCCTTTAAAATTAATCTGGCTTTGGTGAGTCAAGCTTACATTCGTGTTGTCATTGAGATTAGTTACACCATTGAAGTAGGCTTTGCTGTTTTCTACATTTAAGGTTGTGCTACCCCCCAAAGTGGCTGTGCTGTTGAAATTTACATCGCTACTTTGGCTCAAATAAAAACGGCTGTTGTCCGTTGAGGTAAGACTATCATTGGCTACAAGATTACTCCCAATTAAGCGAACAGAGCTAGTTCCTGACATCGTGGTTGGACCATTAAACTCATTGACTCCTGTGCTGGGCGCAACAGCGGAGTCTATTTCCGTGTTCTCAAGCGCGATAGAAGCACCACTTAGCTTATAGTATCCCCCACTTAAAATACTGCCACTAAGCGATAAAGCATTGGTCGCTGCAAGGCTAACAGAAGTTGCCGTGCCTTGCACGGTGCTATTGTCAAAATCAATAGTGTTACCCTTAAAACTAAAAGTTCCCCCTGTCTGGTCTATGAAATTAGAATTTTGGATATTCATGGCTTGTCCGGCAACCCAAGAGGCATGAGAGTGTTGCGTGCCCGCTTGTAGATTTTGGTAATTGAGCCCATCTAAAGTAATATTCTTGGTAGCGTTGAATGTAACACTAGCTCCCCCGCCATCTTTAAAGGTATTGCCAGTTTGGAAGGTATTAGTCATATAGATGTTGGCAGCACTAAAACTATCCGTGATATAGCCCACAAGACCGCCATTAATACCCATTCCCCCAAGGCGGATCACCCCGCCCGTGGCAGCCTGCAGGGCATTATTGCCAATGACTAAAATCCCCTCTCCTTTAATGTCGATATTAATGCCATTGTTAGTGCCTGCATAGGTGTTTAACAAATTGCCATTGGGATTCCAGTAAGGGGCGGCGTAGTTTTTCAGATTGGGATCAATGAAGGCGATTCCATTATTTACATTAAAAGTCGTCTGTGCAGGGTGGCTTGCACAATAACCAGTTAGATTAGTGTTGCCCATGCAATACACAGAAGACCAAATGTCCGTAGGCATGAGAATAGGGTTTAAGACGACCTTATTACCAGTGAAATCCACCTTGATCTTGAGAATATCATACCCATCTACCATGTCTTCTAATGCCACTTGTCCGTTATTGTTTACGGCTGTGAGTTTCATCCCATTAAACTCTAAAAACTGCGCGATCTGTGTGCCCTCTATCTTTTTACCCCCAGATGTGATCTCGCTGCCAAATAAAGTGTAGTTTTGATTAGAGTTTAAAATCTGGTTGATATTGATGATCGCGCCCGGGCTAAGATTGATCGTCCCTTTAAGAGATGCAAAGGGAGAAAGACTTGTGCTATCGGTGCTAATCGTAGTTACCCCACTAAAAGTCGTGGTGGTTTGCTTTGCGCTCTTAGGGCTAAAGTTATACCAAGTAGACCCATCCCATGTCGTGTTGTTAAAATTTAAAGTGTTGGCTGTAAAGGTGCTTTGGGCTTGTCCTGTGGTCCCAAAGGTGGCGTCATTGAAAGTCGCGTTATTGGCATCCACGCTAATTTGTTTGGTGTTGTTAAACTGCGTATTGCTCACGCTAAGATCGCCATTAGCAGAGCTCAAACTCACGCTATTATCCTGCCCGCTAAAGCTGGTGTTGCTAAGGGTGATTCCATTCTCTGCGCTCAAACTCGTTGAGCCATAGGCGTTGTCAAATTGCGTGCCGGTGGCTTGTAAGCTTTGAGTCGCGCTAAGGGCAATGCTAGAGTGGTATCCGTTGAAACTGCTATTAGTAAGGGTGGTGTTTTTGGCACTGAGATTAAAAGTTCCCCATGTATTGTCTGTAAAATTGCTATTGGTAACATTCATATCGTTACCAGCCTTGAAAGTGGCGCTAGACCTAGGACCGCTTCCTAGCGCGCGCCCCCCAAGAATGGTTTCCGTGTTATCATAAGTAAGCCCGTCCATTGTGAGATTATTAGAAGCGTCAAAACTCATCACCCCCTTACCCGAACCGCTAGCGACTCCGGTTTTAAAGGTGTTGGTAAGATAAATGTCAGGTGCTTTAAAAGTCCCCCAAATAGGACCTATACTCCCATTAGGAATCCAAATAGTCCCACCCGTAGCTACATTGGGCGTGTCGTTACCAATCACTAAAGTCCCTTGATTGCTCCCGGTAACATTTACATTAAAAGATCGCCCTCCTGCCCAACTAGTCCAAGTGCTAAGAGTGCCTTTACCCGGATCGACATAGGCGATCCCTCCATTACCCACATTGACATCTTGGTTGCCAAGATTATAAATTTTGTCCCACACATTCTGGGGCGCGGGTGTTGTGGCTAACTGGGTGGGTAAAACTAGAGCCATCATAGGCTGGGGCGCGCGGGCGATACCAAATTTAGCCGGACCCCAAAGCGCGTTGCGCGCGGCTTGCTGGCTCAAGGGGATCGCGCTGTATTGCAACTGAGGGCTGGGGGGTGTTGTTGTAATGGGGCTTACAAGCGCGCCCTTGGGCGTGAGCGACCCCCCCCCCATATTGTGCGATCCATCTACAGCCTTGAGGGGTCCCCCAGCCAATAAGGCTCCAGCCAATAAGGCTCCGGCTTTAGAGGTTTTTTTAAGGGGGGCTAGGGGGAGAAGGGGGAGTTTACGCGCAGGAGCCACTCTAGGGGATTCAAAGACACGCGGGCTAAAGGCGTAAAGCTGGGCGCGCTGGGCTTGGTTGGCTTTAATGTGCCTAGCTAGCGCATGGCTGAATTTGAGGCTAAGAGGATGCACTTTTTTCATCAAAACCCCTTTTTTGCATCTAACCCTCCATTATACTACAAAAAACACTAACAAGAGGAAAGCAAGGCGCGATCCATGCCATTGCCAAACTTTAAAAAAAGCGTGTAAAATAGCCAAAAAAGCGGGGGTTTTATGTTGAACACGCACCGGGTGTTGCAAGCCCAGATCGCGCTGTTTACGCCCTATTTACAGAGCGGAATCAGCGAGTTGATCAGCAATTACGAAAAGGAGATTTGGCTTTATAAGAGCGATCACACCCGCCAAAAAATCCTAGAACCTGCTCTTAGCAAAGAGTTTTTAACACGCTTTTGCGAACAGCTGGCTAGTTACTATGGCTTGCCTTTCAACTCCGCCCACCCCATGCTCAACGCCTCCCTGCCTTTTAGCCGTTGCCGTGTGAGTGCCAATCACTTTAGCATCACCACCACCCAACAGATCAGCCTGAATATCCGCGTGCCCAGCGCGCACAGTTTTTCCTTGCACAGTTTTAGCTTGGGGGCGCGTTGCGCCTATGGTTATGCGCATTTGCAAGAGTGGGCGCAAAGCGGGCGCAATATCCTCATTAGTGGGGGCACTGCCAGCGGGAAAACTAGCCTGCTCAACGCGCTATTAGCCTGTATCCCCAAGCAAACCCGTTTAGTGAGCGTGGAGGATAGCCAAGAGCTGGATTTAAGCGCGTTTGAAAACGCGGTGGGGCTATTGGTGAGCAAGGCAGAAGAAAATTTGCGCTATGAGGACGCGCTGAACATGGCGGTGCGCATGCGCCCTGATCGCCTCATGGTCGGCGAGATAGACACGCGCAACACGCTCTTATTCTTGCGCTTGGGCAATACCGGGCATAAAGGCATGCTCTCCACCTTGCATGCCAATAGCGTGGATCAAGTGCTAGAAGCCATCGCGCTGAATTTAGAAATGGGAAGCCAAGCGCGCCTGCCCTTAAGCGTGGTGGAACGCTATGCCAAAAGCGCGATCGATGTGGTGATCCAAGTGGCTAAGATTAACAACACCCATGTGATCCAAGAAGTCTTGCTAGCCCAAGACTTGGGCGCAAAACTTGGCTAATCTCTGTAAGCCCTGTTGAATCTGCTCTAAAGAACATGCATAGGACATGCGCACAAAATTCTCCATACCAAAAGCCACCCCGGGCACTAAGGCTACCCCCTGATCCCTTAAGAGATTTTGGCAAAACTCTAAGCTGGGGCTTGGGATGTGAATCCACAGATAAAAAGCCCCTTGGGGTTTGAGGCAACTAAGCCCCTTGATCGCGTTGATCCCCTCAAAGGCTATATCGCGTCGTTGCTTAAAGGCTAGGCGCATGCGCTCCACATCCTCATTAGCCACCCCACTAAGCGCGCTCAAAGCCGCGTATTGGGTGATGGAATTGATATTAGAAGTGCTATGGCTTTGCAAAGCGGTCATGTGTTTGAGCAGAGCTTTATCCTTTGTGCCTAGATAGCCTATGCGCCAACCGGTCATGCTAAAGGCTTTAGAAAGCCCATTAATGGTAATGGTGCGCTCCAACATGCCCGGGATCGCCCCAAAGGCGTAAAACGCGCCATCATACACCAGCTTTTCATAAATCTCATCGCTGAGCACAAAGGCGTTAGAAGTGGCGATCACTTGGGCTAGAGCTTCTAGCTCCTCCTTTGAGTAAACCATGCCCGTAGGATTGGAAGGGCTAGTCAATACAATGATTTTAGTTTGGGGATTGAGCGCGCTTTTGAGTTGGGCGGGGGTGATCTTAAAATCGCTCTCTTGGGTGGTGGGCAGAAACACCGCTTTAGCCCCGCTATAGCGCACCAATTCCGGGTAAGTAACCCAATAAGGGGCTGGGATCACCACCTCATCCCCGGGGCTTAACAAGGCTTGGAAGACATTAAAGAGGCATTGTTTTGCCCCATTGCTCACCATCACCTCATCAGGGTGGTAATCTAACTGGTTTTCACTCTGGAATTTCGCGCTCACCTTGGCTAAAAGCTCGGGGATACCCTTAACCGGGGTGTATTTGCTATACCCCTTGTTGATAGCTTCAATAGCAGCTTGTTTAACACTCTTGGGCGTGTCAAAATCCGGCTCGCCCGCGCTAAAACTTAAAATATCTTTGCCTTGGCTTTTGAGCTCTTGGGCTAGAGTGGTGATGGCGATGGTTTTAGATTCTTCAATCTGGGTGATTTGGGGGGAATACATCGGCTGTCCTTGTGTTTAAGCTAGCTGGCATGTTAGCATGAAATTTTGCTATAATAGAGTTTATGCGTTGTTTGCCCCCCTTGCTCTTGCTATTGTCTGCGCTGGGTGCCTCCTCTCTTAGCCCGCATAAAAAGCAATACATTGATTTGCTCACAGAGAACGATGGCTACATCAACCCCTACATCGATCGCTACTACACTGCCGGGACGCGCATTGGGTGGGCTAGCAGGGAATACGACTTTAGCCACTCCAAAATGGCTTGGCTGGATTATTTGAGTTTGCAGATCAAAAAACCCAAGATGAGTCGTTTTACCCTCTATCTCACCCAGAGCATGTTCACCCCCACTCTAGAACACCGCGCGCTCACCATCCCGGTGAGAGGCGATCACCTCTATGGGGGCTATTTGCGCGCCCAACTAGGTTTATGGCAAAGAAGCGCGCACACTTTGGAGAGCATTGCCATTTCTATGGGGACAACAGGACCGGGCGCGCTAGCGGGCAAAACCCAAGACTTGATCCACACATGGGGGCATGATCCCAAATTCTTAGGCTGGGCTAGCCAAATCGCCAATGAATTTATCTTTGAGTTCCACTACACATGGTTACAAAAACTCCCCCTGCTTACAACGCGCTTTTTTAGCATGGACATGTTGGCTGGAGTGGGCATGAATCTAGGCAACGCCATCACAGATTTTAAGCTGGGCTCTATGCTACGCTTGGGGTATAATTTAGGCGTGGATTTTGGACCCAATAAGATCAACACGGGTTTTAGTGGGGGGATGCCTATTAGCGATGCGTTTTCGCTCTACATATTCTTTGGGGCTACAGGGAAGTTCCAACCCCTAGATGTCTTTGTGCAGGGCAATAGCCCCACCACAAGGGGGATCACCACTCTGCCCTATTTTCTTTACAACGCTGAAATGGGGATCGCCATTGTCTACAAGGGTTTTAGATTGTCCTTTAGCGCGATCGATTTGAGCAAGACCTTTAGGGCACAACCGCGCAACCATAATATTGGTAGCATCGAATTGGACATCGCGTTTTGAGACGGTTTTTGCGTGTTTTTCTCATTGTAGGGGCTTTGTTGGCAGTGGCTTTACTAGGCGTGGGCTTGAAATTAAGCCATGACATCAAAAAGACCTTGCAAGAGAGTTTAAACCACCTAGCCCCCCATATCCACACCGCACCCTTTACATGCACGGGCTTTAAGCGCATTAAATGCGTGAGCGCAGGGGTGCAAAAGCCTAGCTTGGGTCCCATTGTGGTGCGTTTAATTGAAGTGAAATCCCATGGTCTGCAATTCCAGCTAGATATAGAACACATCCACAGCGCGCGCACCTACGCCCCCACCAGCGCGCGCTGCAAGATTTATCTTCAGCTCCAAGATCAGGTGCTCAACACACAAAGCCAATGCCAAGCCCCCGGGAATATACACTATACTTTGGGTGCAAAGGCGCGCCTCAAAGACCCTAAAAAGCCCCTCAATCTCAAAGCCCTGTTACAAACCAATGATCTCAAATCCCTGCAAGCGCATGTAGAAACCCTCGATGTGGACTTAAAAAGCAAGGATTTTAAGGCTATCTTACTGCCTCTCTTGCAAGAATCCGGCGATCTCAAAGACCCTAAGGATTATGACAAGGCTCTAGCGCAGATTCAAAAATCTTTTCAGGGTGTGGTAGTTGTGGGCTTGATGGTAGCGGGTTTGCAAGAAGAAGTTACGCACGCCCAAGAGTTGATCAAAGCCTTTAACGCCTTTGCCACGAACAAACAAGATCACTTTGGCTTTAGCCTTGAAAACAAGGATTCCAACTTTAAACCCCTAGAAGCCTTCAATAGCCCATGGGAATTTCTCCCCCACTTGAGCCTAAAAGTGCATCCATGAAACGCATTTTACAGGCATGGCTTTACTCTAAAGCGGGCTTAAAAGCGGCTTTTCAGGATGAGCCAGCGTTTAAACAAGTTGTCTTATTAGCCCTTTTGGGGCTTGTGGGGGCGTGTTTTGTGGCGCACAGCTTTAGCCAATTTGCGCTCTTAGTTTTGCCCGGGGTGTTGTGCGTAGTGGTAGAGTTGCTCAATAGTGCCATTGAAAACGCGGTGGATTTTACTGGCACCCACCAACACCCCCTAGCCAAAAAAGCTAAAGACATGGGCAGTGCCGCCCAGCTTGTCGCGCTTGGCTTTTTTGCGCTCGTGTGGGGGGCTTATTTTGTATTCTAGGAGAAGTTTTGCAACCCAAGATTGAAGATATTCGCATTGAAGAATCCCTAAAAGAGAGTTATTTAGACTACTCTATGAGCGTGATTGTGGGGCGCGCTTTGCCTGATGCTAGAGATGGGCTAAAGCCGGTTCATCGGCGCATTTTATATGCCATGCACGAATTGGGCTTAGGAGCTAAAGTGCCCTATAAAAAGAGCGCGCGCATTGTGGGGGATGTGATTGGTAAATACCATCCGCATGGCGATAGTGCGGTTTATGAAGCTTTAGTGCGCATGGCACAAGACTTTAGCATGCGCTTGCCCTTAGTAGATGGGCAGGGCAATTTTGGCTCCATTGATGGGGATAATGCCGCGGCGATGCGCTATACTGAGGCGCGTATGGCAGCCCCTAGCGAGGAGCTTTTAAAAGATTTGGATAAAGATACGATTGACTTTGTCTCTAATTATGATAGCACACTCAAAGAACCCGACATTTTGCCTAGCCGTTTGCCTAACTTGCTCATCAATGGGAGTAGTGGGATTGCCGTAGGGATGGCAACTTCCATCCCCCCGCACCGCCCCGATGAGATCATAGACGCGCTCATCTGCGTGCTAGAAAACCCTCAAGCCCAGTTAATAGACCTGATAGACATCGTGCAAGGACCAGATTTTCCCACAGGAGGGGTGGTTTGTGGCAAGGCAGGGATTTTGGAGGCGTATAATACGGGACGGGGACGCATTAAGGTGCGTGCTAAGAGTCGGGTAGAAAAACACCATAACCGCGAGACTATCATCATTGAGGAGATTCCCTACCAGATCAACAAGGCGCGTTTAGTGGAGCAAATTAGCGATCTAGCGCGCGATAAGGCAGTGGAGGGCATTGCAGAGGTTAGAGATGAATCTGATAGAGAGGGGGTGCGCGTGGTGATTGAGCTGAAAAAAGACGCGTATTCTGAGATTGTGCTCAATCATCTTTACAAATCTAGCAATATGGAGATCACTTTTAGTATCATCTTACTAGCCATTTATAATAAAGAACCGCGCATTTTTAATCTCTTAGAGTTGTTAAAACTCTTTTTAGTGCACCGCAAAAGCGTGGTGATTCGGCGCACCATCCACGAATTGCAAAAAGCTAAGGCGCGCGCGCATATCCTAGAGGGCTTGAAGGTCGCCCTGCAACATAGCGAGGCGGTGATTGCCCTTATTAAGGGGAGTGCGGATGCACAGGGGGCTAAGGACATGCTCATGCAAACCCATAACCTGAGCGAGGAGCAGAGCAAAGCCATCTTAGAGATGCGCTTGCAACGCCTCACCGGATTAGAGCAAGAAAAAATCCAGCAAGAACACGCCCAATTACTAGAAAAAATCGCGCTTTTAGAGGGAATTTTGCAGAGTGCAGACAAGCTCAACGCCTTGATCAAAGAGGAGCTTTTGGAGGTCAAAGAGAAATTTAGCACCCCGCGTAAAACCCAGATTGAGGAGGATTATGAGGGGATTGGCATTGAGGATTTGATCGCTCATGAAGACATGGTCGTAACCATGAGCCACAAGGGCTATGTCAAACGCGTGCCTTTAAAGGTCTATGAGCAACAAAGGCGCGGAGGCAAGGGCAAGATGTCGGGCAACACCCATGAGGACGATTTCATCGAGTCTTTTTTCATCGCTAGCACGCATGACACCATTTTATTCATCACCAACACCGGGCAACTCTATTGGCTCAAGGTGTATAAAATCCCAGAAATGGGGCGGGGTGCAATTGGGCGCGCGCTGGTGAATTTGATAGACTTACAGCCCGGAGAGAGCATTAAAGCCACTATCCCCACTAAGGATTTTGACGCGGATAAATCTTTGGTATTTTTTACTAAAAATGGGATGGTCAAACGCACCGCATTAAACGCTTTTGGGCGCACGCGTGGTGGGGTGCGCGCCATTGTGCTTGATGAAGATGATTCGCTAGTAACGGCTAAGATCATCGATTCTAGTGTGCAAGAACTCTTTATGGCAAGCTCTAGGGGGATGTGTATTCGCTTTGGCGTGCAGAGTGTGCGCGAGATGGGGCGCGCGGCTAGGGGGGTTAGGGGTATGCGCCTAAGAGAGGGAGATGAGGTCATTGGGGCGGGGGGGGTTAGCTCTGATGAACAGAGATTGCTGAGTGTGAGCTCTAAGGGCATGGGTAAGCAAACTTTAGCGGGGGCTTATCGCTATGTGGGGCGGGGTGGGCTAGGCGTGATTGGGATGAAAATCACGCCCAAAACGGGCAACTTGGTAGGGATTGTGAGCGTAGATGAGGGGCAGGATTTGATGTTGCTCACCAAGAGCGGGAAAATGATTCGCATGCCTATGGAGAGTATCCATGAAATGGGACGCTATGCCAGTGGGGTGAAGTTAGTGAATGTGCAAAGCGATGAGGTGGTTTATGCGAGCACCTGCCCTAAAGAAGAGAGTGAGTAAAGCTTTTCTCTTGCTGTGTTTGGTAGGGCTTTTGCACGCACAAGAGTTTGTGATCTCTTATGCCATGCAGGTGCAAAATGGGATTGCCAAGCGCCAAGCCTTTGGGATCGCCCGCGCGCTAAAAACCCATGCTAACAAGACGCATTACACATGTGAAATCCCGGTCAATGAACCCAAACTCCCCCCCAAACAAGAGCCTTTTTTGCTAGATATTTTGTTGAAAAGTTACCAAGATGAGGTGGTGGATTGTCTGTATCAAGGCGAAGTGCGCATTGAAAGCAGTGGCTTTAATACAAATTCTCAAAACCAAAACCACGCCACTTTACGCATGGTCGCCCCCGCTAATGTGCGCTTGGAGGGGGGGTTATTGGTGTTAGAAGTTTATCAAAGGAGGTAGCATGAAAATTGCCATTGTAGAAGATGACATCAACATGCGCAAGAGTTTAGAGCTCTTTTTTAGCGATCAGGAGGATTTAGAAGTGGTCGCCTTTAAAAGCCCCAAAGACGCGCTCAAAGCCCTAGATGAGAGTTTTGAGCTCATCATTACCGATATTAACATGCCCCAAATGGACGGGCTAGAATTTTTACGCAAATTAGAGGGGCGCTATGAGGCGATTGTCATTACAGGCAATGCCACGCTCAACAAAGCCATCGAATCTATTCGCTTAGGGGTCAAAGACTTTTTTCAAAAGCCCTTTAAGCCCGAATTGCTTTTAGAGTCTATTTATCGCAGCAAAAAGGTGCTCGAATTTCACAAAGTCCATCCGGTCAATAAGGCGTGTAAAAAAGAGTTTTTCATCGCCACTTCACCAGCCCTAGAGGAGGTGCAAAAACAAGCCCTCAAGGCGGCAGCCACGGATGCGAGTGTGTTTTTACAAGGTCCTAGCGGGGTGGGTAAGGAAGTCTTTGCCCACTTTATCCATGAGCACTCTAAGCGCAAGGGCGCGCCCTTTGTGGCAATCAACATGGCAGCTATCCCGGAGCATTTGCTAGAATCTGAGCTTTTTGGCTATGAAAAGGGGGCATTCACGGACGCGACCAGTGCCAAAGCGGGGTTGTTTGAGAGCGCGCACAAGGGGAGCGTGTTTTTAGATGAAATCAGCGAAATGCCCTTGAAATTGCAAAGCAAACTTTTAAGGGCGATCCAAGAAAAGGAGATCGTAAGGCTTGGTAGCCACAAACCTATTAAAATTGATGTGCGCTTCATCGCCGCGACCAATACCAATATTCAAGAAAAAATCCAAGCCAAAGAGTTTAGAGAGGATTTATTTTTTAGGTTGCACACCATCCCGCTTAAAATCCCCCCCCTAAGAGAGCGCAAGGAGGAGATTTTACCTTTAGCGCAGTGGAAATTACAAGAAGTGCTGTGCGCCTATGATTTGGGGGCAAAGAGTTTTAGCGATCAAGCCAAAGAGTGCATGCTCAATTACACATGGCATGGGAATATTAGGGAGTTACTTTCTGTGGTAGAGCGCGCAGCGATTTTGAGCGAGGGGGTGCAAATTAGTGAAAAAGACCTCTTTTTGGAAAGAAGTTAGTTAACTTTTTTGTGCTAAGAGTGTAGGCTTTAATGCTTTTTAAGGAGTGCTAGGTGGAATACATTAGTTTGAATAACCAAGTGAAAATGCCACTTTTAGGGCTTGGGGTGTTTCAAATCCCAGATAGTGAGTGTGAAAAGGTGGTGTTAGAGGCGATAGAAATGGGTTATCGCTTGTTTGACACCGCACAGATGTATGGCAATGAGGCAGGGCTAGGGCGTGCGCTCAAAAAAACTAGCGTGCCAAGAGAGGAGCTCTTCATCACCACTAAGGTGTGGTTTAGCAACGCCGGGGAGCAAAAAGCCAAAGCCTCTGTAGAAAAATCGCTAGCTAAAATGCAATTAGATCATTTGGATTTAGTCTTAGTGCATCAGCCTTTTAATGATTATTATGGGACTTATCGCGCCCTAGAAACTCTACACAAAGAGGGCAAAATCCGTGCCATTGGGGTGAGCAATTTTTACCCCGACCGCCTAGCAGATTTGATCGCCTTTAATGAAATCCCTCCGGCTATCAATCAAATTGAGATCAATCCCTTTTTTCAAAGACACCCAGAGCAAGAGTTTATGCAAAAACACCAAGTCCAGCCTCAAGCGTGGTCGCCCTTTGCGCAGGGCAAAAGCGGCATTTTTAAACACCCCATTTTGCAACAAATCGCTAAAAAACACCACAAAACCCCCGCGCAAGTGATTTTAAGATGGCTACTTCAGCGCCAAATCTCTGTGGTGTTTAAATCCGCCAAAAAAGAGCGCATTGTAGAAAATGGGCAAATTTTTGACTTTCGCCTAGATAGCGAGGATTTAGCCCAAATCGCTACTATAGATACAAGGCAGAGCGTGTTTTTTGACCACAGAGAACCCAAGGGGCTAGAATATTTAAGGACCATCCCTTTTAATTCTTAAGAAAGGACCATATGATTTATCACAACGCTTTAGAACTCATCGGGCACACACCCGTTTTAAAAACCAACCACCTGCTAGAAGACAAAGACGCGACATTATACGTCAAGCTAGAGAAGTTTAACCCGGGCGGAAGTGTCAAAGATCGCGCCGCTTTAGGGATGATCGAGCAGGCAGAAAAGGACGGGCGACTGATTAAGGGGATGACTATTGTTGAGCCCACCAGTGGCAATACCGGGATCGCCCTAGCTTTAATGGGGCTACTCAAGGGCTATAAGGTGATCATTGTGATGCCAGAAACTATGAGCGTGGAGCGCAGAGAGTTAATTAAGGCTTATGGGGCAGAGTTGATTTTAACTGAGGGGGCTAAGGGCACTAAGGGGGCGATTGATAAAGCCTTAGAGCTAGGACAACAAGAGGGGTATTTTATCCCCCAACAATTTGAAAATCCGGCAAACCCCCAAAAGCATTACGACACAACCGCGCAGGAGATTTTAAAGGATTTACCCCATGTAGATGCGGTGGTGCTTGGTGTGGGCACGGGGGGCACGATTGCAGGCGTGGGGCGCAAATTCAAAGAACAAAACCACCCGGCTAAAATCATCGCTATAGAACCCGCCCAGTCGCCCATTTTGAGCGGGGGCACGCACAGCCCGCACAAGATTCAAGGCATTGGGGTGGGCTTTGTGCCGGCCAATTATGATCAAAGCGTGGTGGATGCAGTGATCGCTGTGGATGAAAAAGAGGCAGCGCAGTGTGCCAAACTCTTTGGAGAAAAAGAGGGGGTTTTAGTGGGCATCTCTTCGGGGGCAGCCATTTTTGCCGGGGTGCAGGTGGCTAGAGAACTAGGCAAGGGCAAGTCTGTGCTAGCTCTTGCCCCAGATGGGGGAGAAAAATACATCTCCACCGGACTTTATGATGATGGATCTAAACTATAGCTTAGAGCGCGCCCTGCAACAGGACCCGGCCGCACGCAATAAATGGGAGGTGTTGTTGCTCTATCCGGGGATTCACGCTCTGCTTGCCCACCGCCTAGCCCACGCCCTGCACAAGCGCCGGCTTTACTTCATCGCGCGCGCGCTTTCACAGCTGATGCGCTTTATTACCGGGATAGAAATCCACCCGGGGGCAAAGATTGGGCGCGGATTATTTATTGACCATGGCATGGGCGTGGTGATTGGAGAAACCACAGAGATTGGCGATGATGTTACCATTTATCACGGGGTAACTCTAGGGGGCACGGGCAAACTCAAGGGCAAGCGCCACCCTACTTTGGGGAATCGCGTGGTCGTGGGGGCGGGAGCGAAGGTGTTAGGCGCGATCACGATTGGAGATGATGTTAAAATCGGGGCGAATGCGGTGGTGGTCTCAGATTTGCCCAGCGGGGCTACGGCGGTGGGCACAAAGGCTAAGACGATTATAAAGGAGTAAGTTGGCAGAGGCATTAACCCAATTTGTGCGCTGTGCGGGTTGAGCGGCTAAGGTGGGTCTGGAAGATCTCAAACAAATTACAGCCAAGCTCACACAGCCCCACTTAGAAGGCGTGGTGTTGGATTTTAGGCATAAGGATGATTGCGGGGCGATCAAGGTGGGGGATTCTACACTTGTACAAAGCGTGGATGTGATTCCCCCTGTCGTGGACGACCCCTACACTTATGGGCAGATCGCCACCGCCAACGCCCTAAGCGACATTTTTGCTAAGGGTGCGCGTGCGCTCAGTGCGCTCAGTATCTTAGCTTGGGATCAAGAGCATGTCAGTGTAGAAAGCGTGCGCGCGATCATGCAAGGGGCGTTAGACAAACTCAATGAGTGTTCCTGTGCGCTTTTGGGCGGGCATAGCTTGAGCGATGTGGAGCAAAAATTTGGGCTGAGTGTCACCGGGGTGGTGCAAAAGCATCTATGGCGCAATAATGGCGCACAAGTGGGGGATGCGATTCTTTTAACCAAGCCTTTGGGCAGTGGGATCATCACCACCGCCCTAAAACGCAAGCTTATGAAAAGCGCGCCCCAAGCCATAGAGAGCATGGTGGCTTTGAATCTTAAAGCCATGCGAGTTTTGCAAGATTTTAGCGTGCATGCCTGCACAGATGTAACAGGTTTTGGGCTTGTGGGGCATTTGTGCGAAATGCTAAACCCTGCCATCTCCATAGAGATCAACACAGGCGCAATCCCCCTTTTAGAGGGGGCTTTAGAGCTAGCCAGGCAGGGGGTGTATCCGGGGGGGAGTGTGGGTAATAAACAAGCCCTGCAGGCGGGCGTGCGTAGCCGGAGCAAACTCCCTGATATTCTCTTTTATGATGCGCAAACTTCTGGGGGATTGTTGGTGGCTTTGGGGGCTAAAGAGGCACAAACCTGTCTAAGGGCTTTGAGGGATTTGGGCATTGAGGCGTGTGCAATCGGGGCGTGTGTCTCCAAGCACGCTTTTAAAATCGAGCTTTTTTAATCCCAATCGGAGGGGGATTTGCCCTCTTTGATTTTTTGGATTTTCACTTCATAACGCCTAATAGAGGTTAAGGTATTATTGTAAGTGCGCCGAAACTTTTCAAAGGATTCGCGAATCTGGTGCATGGGGATTTTATGGCGTTTGGAAAAGGCGCGCAAACGCAAATACACCTCATTGAGGGGTTGGTAGGCTTGACAGCGATTGACAAAAAATTGGTGGCGGGTGGCGATGTCTTTGCAACCATAGAGATTGCGTTTGCTTTCCTTGAGATAGATCGCATACATGGTTTCTTGTTGCCAATATTCTTGTTTGAGTTTATTAAATTCCTGCTGGGGGTCTGAACTTTTTTTGGTTTTCATGGCTTGCCCTGTTTATAAAATTTAGTCTTATTTTTAATAAAAAATGATTTAAAACCCCCTTAATAAGAATATTAAAAGAGTATTATTCTTGTGATTAAAAATAATTTGGCAAGAAACTAAGCGGGATTGCCCTCTATCACCACCTCTTGTTGGATGTAAGAAATGGCTTTGAGACGGGTTTTTCCTAGTTGTCGCTTAGAAACCACCTCAAAAATTTTGTCAAAATTGTAACGGCGGTGGTTGTAGGCGATGATGGTGATACAATCCCCCTCTTGTAAGAAATTCTCTTGGGCAAAGGGCATGTAGGGGGTCGCCCCGATGGTAATGATGCACTTGGGAGTCAAATGTTGGGATCGCAACACTTCTTGCAAATCCTCTAAACTCCCGGTGTCCTTTTGGGTGTTGAGAATCTCCACAATCCAGCCCAATAGCTTGTCATAGAAGTATTCGTATTTGACGAGCTTAGAGTTTTCCCCATAAACATGGGTAGTGCCATCGCGTGTCAAAAAGGACGCGATGGAATAGTCATTACACACCCCCCCATAGACAAAGCGATCGATGAGCAATTTTTCCCCCATGCCCTTAGAGCCCTTAGAGAAATTCTTTTTTTCAGAAAGTCTCTTGGTGTCTAAATTACGCACAGAAGTGTCGTTAAAAGCCATGAAATGGCTAGGCACTATCTTCTCTACAAAACCCTCTTTGTTGTAGATAATTTCACACTCTAGCGCGATCTCCGGTTCGGCTTGCACATGCAAGTTTGCCATTTCTGCAGGCAGAATAATGCGGTGGTTGTCAATGCAATAACGCCCCAAATACCCGCTATCATGGGGGAGATAAAAGGGGAAAAGCCCTTTTGGCGCGTCTTTTTCAATGTGTTTCATATTGATAAAAGTGTGGCTCTCACCTGCTTGTTCTAAATGTCTAGCAAAATTGCCCACCACCCCTAAACCGATAAATTTCTCCATCTCTAGCTCCTCAAAAGATGCCATTATACACCCTCTCAACCCATGAAAAGATATTTTTGTGCCTCTTGTCTATGCAAAGGGTTTAGATGCAAGAGCGCATCGCCCACCTGCACGCGATAAAGGGCATTAAGTTGGCTTTTGCCATAGCCTAGCACAATGCGCGCGCACAAATTTTTTTCTTGTTCGCTGGCACTCTTTTCAACCAGCCCTAAGGGTCCCTTGCAATCGAGCAACTCGATGCGATCCATGAGAGGGTGCTTAATGTCCAACTTGGCATTTTCTAGTTCATTGCGCGCCACCACGCAGCGCGCCCCCCCCACCACCATGTAACGCCCCACTTTCACAAGCACATTGTCTTGCACCACCATTTGTTGTTGGGTATTTTGGCGGTGGGCTTGCAAGTCTTTGAGCTTAGCACTCACGCTAGTGTCTGTAAGCAAGCACCCTCCGCTGGGGTTTTCATAATACTCTAGCCCCAGCTCTTTAATCTTGGCTAACTGGCGCACCCGGCTACGCCCCTGCACATCCCAGAGTTTAGCGCGATCTAACCAACCTTGCTTCTCCATAAAACTAGGTTCTAGCAGTTGCGCGCTCATAGGTCTTAATAAAAGCTGATCTAAAAATTGGGGCTTACTGGGGTTATTGCCACTGCGATCCAAAATGCCATCAAAACACTTTTCAGCCCCAAAGGCGCGCACGAGTTTTTGCACCTGCCCTAGTGCCTCCTTGCGCTGGCTTTTGGGGCGCTGCCCTAACACCTCCCCACTGATTACAAAATCCGCCTGCAACTCTAGGAGTTTGTAAAAAGCCTGTCTAAACATATTGGCATGGCAGTCAATGCAGGGGTTGAAGTATTTGCCATAGCCGTATTTAGGCTTAAAAAGCACCTCATCAAAAAATTGCTCTTGAATATCACAAAAGAGGATTTGCGCCCCCACCTGTGCGCTGGCTTTCTCTAGGTATTCTCTCTTGTCCTTATTGCCCCCAAAGCCGATATTAAAATGCAAAGCGGTAACTTCAATCCCTTGAGAAGCAACTAGGTGCATAGACAATAAACTATCCAATCCCCCACTAAATAAGGCTAAGGCTTTCATAGTATTCTCCTTTTTGTTGTTCTAATTGCAAGGCTTTAGCGCGCAAATCCACAAGGATTTCTAAGCGTTCTTGAGGACTTAGGTGTTTGTGTAAAGTGTTGATCTGGCGTTGTTGGGCTTGCAAGCGCGCTAGCAAAAAGGCGATCAACTCACTTTTAAACCCATTGGCGCGCACAGGCAAACTAGCGTCCAAGCGAATCAAGACCAGTTTAGGGTGATCGTAATTGCCCGCTAATAACGCGCTCAACGCGCTAGCTAGATTCTCAAATAAAGACACCTCTAAAAAAGGACGCGCACGCTCTAGCAAGGACGCGTCTTCTAAGAGGTATTTGAGCAATAGGGCTTCTTGTGTGGCATGGGGGGGAGTAGCCCATTGGGGGGGGAGTTTGAAAGAAGTCTGTTTGTGTGCGCGCAAGCGCACCAATGCAACAGGGACTTCTAAGAGATGGGCGATCATCTCTTGGTAATGCTCTTGCAAGAGTAGGGGCAGGGCGTGTAAAAACCCTAGCACCTCTTGTAGAGTTTGCTCTTTGGCTATGGGATCGCTTGTTTCTACACATAGAGCGCGCAAGACATGTTCGACAAAGGGTATGGGTTTAGTGAAGATCGTCTCTAACATGGCGCGCTTGCCCTGGACTATCATTTCTGCAGGGTCTAGCCCCTCTTCAAAAAACACCACCCCCCCGCGTTTACTAGCCAACATTCTAGCCCCCTTCAGCGCAGCTGCTCTGCCCGCCTCGTCTGCGTCATAGCCCAAGATGATATCTGGATTAAAACGCTCTAGCAGGGGCATATGTTGCTGGGTTAATGCTGTGCCCAAAGTGGCGACTGCTGTGTTAAATCCGGCTTGGTGGAGCAAGATCACATCTAAATACCCCTCTGTTAAAATGAGTTTTTGGTTTTTGGCGATGTGGGTGCGCGCTTGAAAATAGCCATAGAGCAATTTAGATTTATTAAAGAGGCGGCTTTGAGGGGAGTTGATGTATTTAGCCATTTGGGAGCTATCTTGCAACACCCGCCCCCCAAAGCCCACAATCTTGCCATTGGGGTTGTGGATGGGGAAAATCAGGCGGTTGGCAAAGCGGGCGTAAATTCTCCCGTGTTCGTCCTGCCCTAAAACTCCCAAGTCTAAAAGGGCTTGTTGGTCTAATCTGCGCTGTTTAATAAACTCTAACACGCTTGGACCTGCACAAAAACCCAAGCGAAACTCTTGCACGCTTTTAGCAAGCACGCCCCGGCTGGCTAAATAATCTTGTGCTTCTTTGTTGCGCTCTAATAAACTCTGGTAACAGCGTGTCATCTCCTCTAAGAGGTCTAACTCTTGGGGGGGTTGGGGTTGGGCGGTGGTGTATTCTAGGGCGATGGAAAACATGCGCGCGAGTTTCTGGGTCGCCTCTACAAAGTCCAGTTTTTCATACTCCATCACAAAGGTGATGGCATTGCCAGACTTGCCACACCCAAAGCACTTAAAACTATTGCGCGTGGGGTTGAGGGTGAAACTGGGGGTCTTTTCGTCATGGAAAGGGCAAATGGCGACATAGAGGCTACCGGCTTTTTTGAGCTCTAAATAGCCCTGCACCACCTCTACAATGTCAGCGACTTGTTTGAGTCGCTCTAAAGACTCTTGGGTAATCATGCACGCATAGTAGCCAAGATGGGCTTATTTGTCAAAAAAGATTATTGATAGTATATTGCATAGATAATATTAGTCTAACACTATCAAGTATATTAAGTAAAATAGCTTAGTTTTAAAATAAGCCTTGACTTACCCAAAATTTTTGCTATTATTTGGCACTTAAATTTTTAAGTGCTAATTTTTAGGACTAAGGAGACGACATGTTTAAGCCATTAGGTGAGAGAGTGCTAGTTGAAAGACTAGAGGAAGAAAAGAAAACCGCTTCTGGGATTATTATCCCTGACAATGCCAAAGAAAAACCCCAAATGGGCGTGGTTAAAGCGGTCAGCCATAAAATCAGCGAAGGGTGCAAATGCCTCAAAGAGGGCGATGTAGTGGCTTTTGGCAAATACAAAGGCACAGAAATCGTTTTAGATGGCAAAGAATTTATGGTTTTAGAGCTTGAGGATGTGCTAGGCGTGGTGGATTCTTGCTGCCATGGGCATGAGCACGGGCATAAAAAAGGCGATCACAAACACGAGGGCGACTGCTGTCATAGCCACTAAGCTAGACTTTGGGGGCGTTTAGCGCGCCCCTCCCATTCATACAACAAAAAAAGGACAAACAATGGCAACTAAAGAGATCAAATTTTCAGACAACGCACGCAATAAACTTTTTGAAGGCGTGAAACAACTCAATGACGCGGTTAAGGTTACAATGGGTCCAAGAGGGCGTAATGTGCTCATTCAAAAAAGCTATGGCGCGCCCAGCATTACCAAAGATGGCGTAAGCGTGGCTAAAGAAATCGAGCTAGCCTGCCCTGTAGCCAACATGGGCGCACAGCTAGTTAAAGAAGTGGCGAGCAAAACCGCTGATGCCGCCGGGGATGGCACCACCACCGCCACCGTTCTGGCTTACAGCATTTTCAAAGAAGGTTTGCGCAACATCACCGCTGGAGCTAACCCCATTGAAGTCAAAAGGGGCATGGATAAAGCTAGCGAAGCCATCATTGCTGAGCTTAAGAAAGCTAGCAAAAAAGTGGGTGGCAAAGAGGAAATTACCCAAGTGGCGACCATTTCGGCTAACTCTGATGAAAAAATCGGCAAACTGATCGCGGATGCGATGGAAAAAGTGGGCAAAGATGGCGTGATCACCGTTGAGGAAGCAAAAGGAATTGAGGACGAGCTAGATGTGGTTGAGGGCATGCAATTTGATCGTGGCTACCTCTCTCCCTATTTTGTAACTAACGCGGAGAAAATGACCACCCAGCTAGAAAACGCCTACATTTTACTCACAGATAAAAAAATCTCTAGCATGAAAGACATTTTACCCTTGCTTGAGCGCACCATGAAAGAGGGCAAACCTCTATTGATCATCGCTGAGGACATTGAAGGCGAAGCACTCACTACTCTAGTGGTGAATAAGCTTAGGGGTGTGCTCAATGTAGCAGCGGTGAAAGCTCCCGGTTTTGGCGATCGCCGTAAAGAAATGCTCAAAGACATCGCTATTCTCACCGGCGGACAAGTGATCTCTGAAGAGCTAGGTAAAACCTTAGAAAATGCCGATGTGAGCGATTTGGGCGTGGCGGCTAGAATTGTGATTGATAAAGACAACACCACTATCGTAGATGGCAAAGGCAAAGCCCATGATGTCAAAGATCGCATCGCCCAAATTAAAACCCAAATCGAATCCACCACTAGCGATTACGATAAGGAGAAACTCCAAGAACGCTTGGCAAAACTTAGCGGTGGCGTAGCCGTGATCAAAGTGGGCGCAGCCTCTGAAGTGGAAATGAAAGAAAAGAAAGATCGCGTAGATGATGCGCTCTCTGCCACAAAAGCCGCTGTTGAGGAAGGCATTGTGATCGGTGGGGGTGCGGCTTTGATTCGTGCGGCTCAAAAAGTGCATTTAGAATTGCATGAGGATGAAAAAGTGGGCTATGAGATCATCAAACGCGCCATTAAAGCCCCACTCGCTCAAATTGCAGCTAATGCGGGCTATGATCGCGGCGTGGTGGTCAATGAGGTGGAAAAACACAAAGAAGCCCATTATGGCTTTAATGCGAGCAATGGCGAATATGTGGATATGTTTAAGGCGGGCATTATTGACCCTCTCAAAGTGGCGCGCATCGCTTTGCAAAATGCGGTGTCTGTCTCTAGCTTGCTTTTAACCACTGAAGCCACTGTGCATGAAGTCAAAGAAGATAAACCTGCTCCAGCTATGCCTGATATGGGTGGCATGGGCGGTATGGGTGGCATGGGCGGTATGATGTAGTTTCGCCTTTGTCTTTGGAGGGGGTTCAAGGAGGGGTTTGCTATGTATTCAGCTAAAAAATCTCGTTTTCTGGAGAGTTTGCGATCGCAAAGACTGCGCTACAAACGCTATACTAAAAGCCCTCTGCGTTATGGTGGAGGCAAGTCCTTAGCGGTAGGCTTTATCCTAGAGTACATCCCCACACATTTAAAAAGAGTCATCAGCCCCTTTATGGGTGGGGGGAGTGTGGAGATCGCCTGCGCACTGGAGTTGGGGCTAGAGGTGTTAGCCTTTGACATTTTTGATATTTTGGTGAATTTTTGGCAGGTGCTCTTAAAAGATAAGGAGCGTCTTTATGAAGCCTTGCTTGCGCTAAAGCCCACGCAAGAAATTTACAACACCATTAAGGCAGAACTCAAGGCACATTATAAAAAAGAGTGCGTGTTAGACCCGCTCACTTTGGCACGGGATTATTACTTTAATTTTAACTTGAGCTATGGACCGGGATTTTTAGGCTGGATGAGCAAGATTTATACCGATGAAAAACGCTACCATAGCACCCTAGCTAAGTTAAAAAACTTTGATGCCCCCACTTTAAGCGTGCGATGCGCTCCCTTTCAAGAGGTGCTTTTAGCCTACCCTAATGACTTTGCCTACCTAGACCCGCCCTATTTTTTAGAGGGCGACTCCAAGATGTTTAAGGGGATTTACCCTATGCGCAACTTCCCCATCCACCATAACGGCTTTGCCCATGAGCAATTAGCCCAAATCTTAAAAGCGCGCCCCGGACCCTTTATTTTGAGCTATAACGATTGCGCCTTTGTAAGAGAGGCGTATCGGGATTTTCATATCATTGAATTGGCGTGGCAATACACAATGGGGCAGGGCGAAACACGGATGGGTAAAAACCGCCTTGAGCGGGGCGATGTAGGGTATGTGAAAAGATCCCATGAGCTGTTAATTATTAAGGAGTGAAAATGCGCATTTTAGAAGTCAAAACAGCCTTTAAAATTGCAGATGTAGAATTTGTGCCAAACAACACAAGGCTTAATTTCAACTACCTTAAAGATTTGCGCGATGAAAACAACAATCCCCTACCCCAAAGTATTTTGAGCAAAAATGTCGCCCGGGTGTATTTAATTGTCGTGAATGGAGTCATTAAAAAAATCGGGGGTTCTCAAGCACAAGGGGGGATTAAAAACACCCTAGAAATTTATAGAGATGGGGGTGTGAAAGGGAGACCGAGCATCCGCAGTTTTGGGATTTGGTATTTTCTTTACCATACTATCTTAGCGGGTAAAAAGATAGAATTTTACATGATTTACCAAGACAATTTTAAAACTGATGTGAAGGGTTTATTTGGTTTGCATGCCGTGCCTGAAGCGTCTATTAGCTACAAATTTTTAGAAAATGCGTGTTTATTGGATTATCAACAAATGATGGGAGGTTATCCCGAGTGGAATATCCAAGAGCAGGGCAAAGATTGGCCCAGTGAGGCTAAGAACACCCATGCCCGCCTTTTACAAAACGCCCAACTAAGAGAAAAGAAAGTTAAAAGAGGGGTGGTTGCAAGCCCTAAGGGGGACGATTCAGATGGGCAATCTTAAAACTTCTGCGGTGTTGCTTGATAAACCCGTATTTAGCGATGGCTAAACCCTGTTTTCAAGCTTGAAAGGAGGATTAAAGGGGCATGTGTGTTTCCTCTCTTTGCTCTCTAATTCCCCTTTTATCAAAGTTTGCATTAATGAAATTATGCTTTAATACTCTGTTTAGATCATGAATATGGAGCTAGCGGTGGGAACAAGTAGCGTGGTAGAGCATCCTTACTTTGGGGTGTTTGTCCTCTTGGTCTTTAGCTTTGTGGTGTTTAATTGGACTTTAAAAATCCAACGCTACCTCAGCCGTGCGATGGCACAACGCAAGAACGAAAAGCTCAAGCTGGCTGCTTATGAGTGCGGACCCCTAGCCCTCAAGCAACAAAACCGCGTCAGCCACCAATTTTATGTGATGGCAATGCTCTTCATCCTCTTTGATGTGGAGATCGTTTTTATGTTCCCTTGGGCGTTAGATTTTAAAGACTTAGGGTTATTTGGCTTTATGGAGATGTTGAGCTTTATCGCCTTGTTAGGGATTGGCTTTATCTATGCTTTAAAGAGAGGAGCATTAGAATGGCACAGCATGCAGTAAATTATCTCAAAAACAACGGGCTTCCTATCGCGCTCACCACCTTAGATCACTTGCTTAACTGGGGGCGCAGTAATTCGCTCTGGCCCCTTACCTACGGGCTAGCTTGTTGTGCGATTGAGATGATGGCAACGGGAGGCTCGCGCTTTGATTTTGATCGCTTTGGCACCATTTTTAGAGCCTCACCTAGACAATCTGATGTGATGATCATCGCGGGCACCCTGACTAAAAAACACGCCGAGTTCACCCGCCGCCTTTACGATCAAATGCCCGAACCCAAATGGGTGATCTCTATGGGTTCGTGTGCGAACACGGGGGGGATGTTTAACACTTACGCCACCGTGCAAGGCGTGGATCGCATCATTCCGGTAGATATTTACCTGCCCGGTTGTGCGCCCCGCCCAGAGACTTTGCAATATGCTCTGATGGTCTTGCAAGATAAAATCCGCCGCACTAAGGCGATCAAAGCCGATCCGCGCAAAAGTCTAGCAAGGATCACCCATGGTTAGAAGACAACGCCCTAATGCCAATGTGCAAAAACAAGTGCATTATTCCGATCGTTTCCATGTGGTTAGATCCACACCCAAAACCCCCATCGTGGGCACACCCTACGAAGTTATTTACAACCACCTAAGTTATGAGCATAAAATTTTAGAGTGCTATATTGAGCTTAATTGTGCGGTCTTTTGGGTGCAAAAGCAGGATTTAGTAAGCGTTGCGCAGGTGCTTAAAAAGGTGGGTTATAGCACTTTGAGTGAAATGAGTGCCATCGACTTTTTAGAGCAGCGCGATCAATTCGAACTCTTTTATCAATTTGCCTCTTACCTACCTAACTTTGCAGACAAAAGACGCGTGCGTGTGAAATGCACTTTAGGCGCACAAGAGAGAGTAGAATCCTTAAGCCACCTCTTTAAGTCTGCGCAGTGGAGCGAGCGCGAGGCTTATGACATGTTTGGGATTGTCTTTGAAAACCACCCTCATTTGCGCCGTATTTTAATGCCAGAAGACTGGGTAGGGCATCCTTTATTAAAGTCCTACCCGCTTAAGGGGGATGAACACGCCGCATGGTATGAGGTGGATAAGATTTTTGGCAAAGAATACAGAGAGATTATAGGACCAGAGCAACGCGATAGCGCGCGCGTAGATGAGAAAGATACCTTCAATTTCTCAAAAGTAGGGCATGAACAAGCCAAGGGCTTGAGCCTTGAGGATAACCCGGGTAAGCACGCCTTCCAAAAATCCTTATTTGTCAAAGATTTACACACCAACGAGCCCACAGAACTCAAAGAGCGACCCTAATGGCACAGATTTTTACCAAACTCAAACCCCAGTTTGAAAATGTGCTTTTTGAGCAAGATGGCAATAAAATGGTGGTCAATTTTGGACCCCAACACCCCTCCTCGCACGGGCAATTGCGCTTGATCTTAGAGTTGGACGGGGAGAAGATCACCAAAGCCACCCCAGAGATCGGCTACTTGCACCGCGGGTGTGAAAAGCTTGGCGAAAACATGACCTATAATGAATACATGCCCACCACAGATCGCCTAGATTACACTTCTTCTACGAGCAATAACTACGCTTACGCTTACGCGGTAGAAAAACTCATCGGGCTAGAAATCCCTAGACGCGCGCAGGTGATCCGCACCATGCTCTTAGAGCTCAACCGCGTGATTTCCCATGTCTTTTTCCTCAGCGTGCATGCCCTAGATGTGGGCGCGATGTCGGTGTTTCTCTACTGCTTTAAAACACGCGAGTATGGGTTAGATTTAATGGAGGATTATTGCGGAGCACGGCTCACGCACAACGCTATCCGTATCGGGGGCGTTCCCTTAGATTTGCCCCCTAACTGGTGTGAGAGTTTGCAGGGCTTTATTAAAGAGGTGCGTGCCACCCACAAGCTCATCAGCGGACTACTAGATAGTAATCGCATTTGGCGCGCGCGCTTGGAGAATGTGGGCACTCTCACCCAAGAGATGGCAAAATCATGGGGGGCTAGTGGGATCATGTTGCGCGCCACGGGGATCGCCTATGATGTGCGCAAAGAAGAACCCTATGAACTCTACCCCGAGTTGGATTTTGATATTCCGGTGGGTTCTAATGGGGATTCTTACGATCGCTACTTGCTCTACATGTATGAAATCGAGCAATCCTTAAGGATTTTAGAACAGCTCATCCCCATGTATGCGCCCACAGACACGCCCATCATGGCTAAAGCCCCTGATTATATCAGCGCACCCAAAGAGGATATCATGACTCAAAACTACGCCTTGATGCAACACTTTGTGCTGGTAACCCAGGGCATGCGCCCCCCCAAAGGCGAAGTCTATGCGCCCACTGAATCGCCCAAAGGCGAGCTAGGTTTTTTTATCCACTCTGAAGGGCAGCCCTATGCCTACCGCTTAAAAATCCGCGCGCCCAGTTTCTTTCACATTGGATCGTTGCAAGATGTGCTTGTGGGGCAGTATCTCGCAGACGCTGTTACGATCATTGGATCGAGTAATGCCGTCTTTGGGGAGGTGGATCGATGAGGCGTTTTGATCTGCGCCATTTAAGAGATGAACCCAACCAAGCGGTGTTAAAACGCTTGGGAGAAATTTTAGATAGCAGTGTGAGCGCGGGCGAAGTGGTGATTTTCATGGTAGAGGTGGTGGATTTTGACTTGGTGGAGCAGAGCGCGGAGTTTGTCAAGGCGAGGGGGGATACCTTGATGAATTCCTTGCGTTTTAATCGTGTGGATTGGACTTTAGTGGTCAAAAAGGGGGCTTAATGGTCTTTAACATTGACGGACAAGAGATTGAGTTTCAAGAGGGGCAAACAATCCTAGAAGCCGCTAGGAGTGCGGGGGTGTATATCCCTGCCATTTGCTACTTGAGCGGGTGTTCTCCCACCGTGGCGTGTAAGATGTGCATGGTGGAGGTGGATGGCAAACGCGTCTATGGCTGTAACACCAAAGCTAAACCTAACACACAGGTTATGACCAACACTAAAGAGATCAAAGCCGAACGCAAGATGATCATGCAAACCTATGATGTCAACCATCCGCTAGAGTGTGGGGTGTGCGACAAGAGCGGGGAGTGCGAATTGCAGGATATGACCATGCGCATGCAGGTAGAAACCCAGCCCTTTGCTGTGCGCGACAATTTGAAACCCTTTGCCTTTTGGGCACAGGCTTCTTACGATCCTAATTTGTGCATCATGTGCGAGCGTTGTGTTACCACATGTAGTGATAATATCGGGGATAGCAATTTAAAAGCGGTCAAAGCAGACTTGCACGCCCCCGATAAATTCAAAACCAGCATGCCCAAAGACCCTTTTAGTGTGTGGAGTCGCAAGCAAAAGGGGATGATTGGTTTTGTGGGCGATACCCCTTGTTTTGATTGTGGGGAGTGTATCGCCGTGTGCCCGGTGGGCGCGATTGTCTATAAGGATTTTAGCTATAGCGCAAACGCATGGGAGCTCAAACGCATCGACTCCACTTGTATGCATTGTGCAGCCGGGTGCTACATCAGCTATGAAGTGCGCCATTTTGATACTTTGGGCGATGAACTCAAAATCTTTCGCGTGGGCAATGATTTTTACCATAACCCCATCTGCGGTGCGGGGCGTTTTGCCTTTGATGTGCATTCCAGCCCTAAGGGGAGCGCGCATATACAGCAAGCCGTGCAAAAACTCCAAGAGGCTAAGGTGGTGCATATCAGCGGAGATGTGAGCAATGAAGAGGCTTATTTGCTAGAGCATTTGCGCGCTAAACTGGGCTTTACCCTCGTTAATGAAGAGGTGCGCGCGTTCCAAAATTTCTTAAATATTTTCCAGCCAAGTACCTTTGGCAATTTAGAAGACATCAAGCAGGCTAATCTCATTGTAACTTTGGGTTCTAAAATCCGCACAGAAAACCCTTTAATCAAATACGCCATCGCTAACGCGCTCAAGGTCAATAAGGGCAGTGCGCTTATCTACGCCCACCCCATCGCTGATAAGGCGATCAATAAAATCTGCCGTGCAGTCCTACCCCTCACCCACGCCCCCCACGCTGAAGAGATTGTGCTAGGCGCATTTTTGCACGCCCTAGGGCTAGAACACCCCAGCTTACAACCCCTCTTGGAGAGTTTGAGAGAGGGTGAAAAACCCTACTACACCATGCTAGAATCCATCGGGTTAGCTCAAGGTGATTTTGAGAAGATGCAAGCCTTGATCGCCAAAGCCTCTAAAATTATGCTCATTGCCGGACAAGAACTCTACGCCCACCCACGCGCTCTTAATATTGCCTTGCTGTTAAAAGAACTCTCCACGCGTTGCCAAGTGATTTTAGTGCCTCCTAGCACGAATGCTTTGGGCATCGCCTCTATTTGCACTTTGGACGCACCCACAATGGAGTCTCCTAGTGTGGGTGTGCGCACTCAGGGGGATTACACCCTAGATTGCGACAACAAAGGCGCGCATAAAGTAGATTTTATTCTACCTAGCTTCAACCAGCTAGAGGCGAGTATCACTAATTTTGAAGGGCGTTTATTGCCCATTAGACCCGCTTTGCGCTTTGAAGGTTTTGATCTAAGCGACATCGCCCAGCATTTTGGCTGTGTGGGGGAGAGTTTAATAGATTACACCCATTTACTCCCCCAAGAGAAGGGCTATAAACCCATTATTTACGATCATCTTAAAAACTTCTATAGCAATGATAAATCTAACCAGCGAGGCTACAAGCTAGGCACGCCTCACTACGCCACCCCCACACCCCAAGCTACCCCTATCCAAGCGATTTGCCCTAGCGACTTTAACGCCTATTGTAAATACCCCGAGACCCAGTTTGGCACGCCCACTTTGCAGAGCACTAATTTACAGCTCAAGGCGGGGGTCTATGTTTCCCCAGCACACCTAGAAAAACTAGGGCTAGAGGAGGGGGTTTGCGTGTGCTTGAAAAAAGGCGATTTGAGTTTAAGCGGGGCTATCTATGTGGATCATAGCCTAGAGCAAGAAATTTTTATAGTAAGCCCCAATTTAGACACGCAGGGCATTTTCGCCCAAGGACTCTTTAGTACCCTAGTATTGGAGCGCGCATGAGTGCTGAGATCCTAGAGACCTGTATTAAAATTTTAGTGGTGGTGTTGGTGTTTGCGGGCTTGGGCGCGTTTGCGACCTATTTAGAGCGCAAGGTGTTAGCCATTTTCCAACGCCGTTTGGGTCCCACCTATGTGGGACCCTTTGGACTCTTGCAAGTGATCGCCGATGCGATCAAGCTCTTTTGCAAAGAGGATGTGATCCCCCAGCATGCTAACCGCCTTATCTTTGCAGTCGCGCCCGTGATCGCGATGGTGAGTGCCTTTGTCTCTATGGCACCCATTCCCTTTTTTGGGGATTTTACCCTCTTTGGATACACCATTAGACCCATTATCTCTGACATCAATGTCGGCTTACTTTTCTTTTTAGCTGTGGGTGCAGCCGGGATTTATGCGCCCTTGCTAGCTGGTTTGGCATCTAATAGCAAGTATTCCTTGATTGGATCAGCGCGCGCGGCGATTCAGTTGTTGAGCTTTGAAGTGGTGAGCACGCTCACCATTTTAGCCCCGATCATGGTAGTAGGCTCGCTCTCTTTAATTGAAATCAATAATTACCAAGCGGGGGGAATCTTGCATTGGTTGGTGTTCAAACAACCTCTAGCCTTTTTCTTATTTTTGGTGGCTAGTTATGCCGAGTTGAACCGCACCCCTTTTGACTTATTAGAGCATGAAGCCGAGATTGTGGCTGGGTTTTGCACCGAATATAGTGGGCTAAGATGGGGGATGTTTTTCTTAGCCGAATACGCCCATCTCTTTGCCTTTTGCTTTGTGATCTCTTTGATTTTCTTTGGAGGCTATAATCCCTTGTGGATTATTCCGGGTGGCATAGCGATCTTGCTCAAGGTCTGTTTCTTTGTGTTCTTAGCGATGTGGGCGCGCGCCACCTTCCCGCATGTGCGCCCCGATCAACTCATGCGCTTGTGCTGGAAAATCATGTTACCCCTCTCTTTGGTCAATATTTTGATCACCGGGCTTGTCATCTTAATCTAAGGAGAAAGCATGGCGCAACAACGCTATAAATGGATCGCGCAGGAACAAAAACCCACCACTGCCCCCCAAAAATTCTTAGGCACGCTCAAATCTACTTTTGGACTGGACCTTTTTAAGGGTTTGGGCTTGACAATTAAAGAGTTCTTTAGCAAAGATGTAACCATCCACTACCCTATGGAAGTGTTGCCTTTAAGTCCGCGCTACCGTGCTGTGCATCACTTGCAAAGACTCCTAGAATCGGGCTCTGAACGCTGTATTGGGTGTGGGTTGTGTGAAAAGATTTGCACCAGTAATTGTATCCGTATCATCACCCATAAGGGCGTAGATGAGCGCAAACATATTGACAGCTATACGATCAATCTAGGGCGTTGCATTTATTGCGGGCTGTGCGCGGAGGTGTGCCCCGAGCTAGCCATTGTGATGGGGCAACGCTTTGAAAATAGCAGTGTGCAACGCTCCCAGTTTGGAGGCAAGGCAGAGTTTTTAACCGATGTGCAAAGCGCACAAGATCACAGCCATGTGGAATTTGCCGGCTTTGGCGCACCCAGTGTGGACGCACACACACGCTTACAACAAACCCCCCTAGATTATGCCAGCCAAGAGGAACAAGCCAGCCAAGAGGAAAAAAAAGATGTTTGATACCATCGCCTTTTATTTCTTTGCCATCCTCACTTTGGGCATGGCTTTGGTGGTGATCACCACAAAGAATATCTTGTATGCGATGAGTGCGCTCGCTGTGGCAATGGTCTTCATTGCGGCGTTTTTCTTTTTGTTAGACGCGGAGTTCTTGGGCGTGGTGCAGATTATTGTCTATGTGGGCGCGGTGATCGTGATGTATGCCTTTGGGATGATGTTTTTCAACGCTTCAGAGGAGGTTGTGGAGCGCGCGCATGCGCCTAAAGTCGTGGTATTTTTAGGGGTGTGTATGGCGGTGGTGTTGGTGTTGATCTTGGGTGCGCCCTTTGTGGGGCAATACGCCTCTTTACTCAAAGACGCGCTGAATAATGCACCTAGCGAGGTTTCTAATACAAAATTGGTCGGCTACGCCCTCTTTACTAAATACTTACTCGCCTTTGAAGTGGGTGGCTTGATGCTCTTGGTGGCGCTGGTAGGAGGCATTGCTACCGCCTTGCGCAAAAGCCATTTTAACCCCCCTCCAAAGGAAAACGCGTGATTGGGTTACCCCATTATTTGGTCTTTTCTGCCTTGTTGTTTAGTGTAGGCTTGGCTGGGCTATTGCGCCGCAAGAATATTCTCATGCTCTTTTTCTCTACAGAGATCATGCTCAATGCGATTAATGTCGCCTTTGTAGCCATCGGGTATTATTTGCAAGACATTAACGGGCAGATTGTGGCGTTGTTTATGATTGCCATTGCTGCGGGCGAAGTAGCAGTGGGCTTAGGGCTGGTGATCCTCTGGTTTAAAAAGCACAAGAGCCTAGACATTGACACACTAAATCGCATGAAAGGCTAGTATGCTAGAGGTCCATTGTGCGCAAATGCTCTTAGTAGCGGTGCTATGTTTGCCCTTGCTGGGCGCGCTCTATGCGGGTTTGCTAGGAGGGTATGCTAGGCTCGTGCATGTAGGGATTGTCAATTCTGCACTCTTGGCAGGCGCGTTTGTCAGTGCATTAGTGCTTGCCAAGGGTGTTTTCTTCGATCACGCCACTTATAACGCCTATCTCTTTGATTGGATCGCCGTGGGTGGGTTTAAAGTGGGCTTTTCCTTCATGCTCGATCCCATTAACGCCGTGATGATTGTCGTGGTAACTTTGGTTTCGCTCCTTGTGCATGTGTATTCCATTGGCTACATGCTAGAAGACAAGGGCTATAACCGCTACTTTAGTTATCTCTCTGGCTTCGTGTTTTCCATGCTCTTTTTGGTGCTCAGCGATAACTTTCTAGGACTCTTTGTGGGCTGGGAGGGGGTGGGCTTGTGTTCCTATCTACTCATCGGGTTTTGGTATCATAAGAGCAGTGCCAATAGTGCCTCTATTGAAGCCTTTGTGATGAATCGCATCGCCGATCTGGGCATGCTACTAGGCATTTTATGGCTCTATTGGGCTTTTGGATCGTTGCAATATGAAGTGATCTTTGCCAATATTCAGAGCATAAATTATGGGGTCTTGCTAGGCATAGGCGCGCTGTTGTTTGTAGGCGCGATGGGCAAGAGCGCGCAGTTTCCCTTGCACACATGGCTAGCCAATGCGATGGAGGGACCCACACCCGTATCAGCCTTGATTCACGCCGCGACCATGGTTACAGCCGGGGTGTATTTGTTGGTGCGCGCCCACCCGCTTTATAGTGCCCTGCCCGAACTAGGCTATGCTATTGCGTGCTTGGGGGCGTTTGTCGCGCTCTTTGGAGCCAGCATGGCATTAGTCAATAAAGACCTCAAGCGCATTATCGCCTATTCTACTCTCTCCCAACTAGGTTACATGTTCGTAGCTGCCGGGCTAGGGGCTTATTGGGTGGCACTCTTCCATCTCTTCACCCATGCCTTTTTTAAAGCCCTCTTGTTCTTGGGCGCGGGTAATGTGATGCACGCCATGCATGACGAATTAGACATTAGCAAAATGGGCGGGCTTTACAAACCCTTAAAGTTAAGCGCGATTTTTATGACAATCGCCTCTGTGGCACTATGCGGAATCTACCCTTTGGCAGGCTTTTTCTCTAAGGACAAGATTTTAGAAGTCGCCTTTGGCACGGGACACCATGGACTCTTTTTAGCCTTGCTCATTGGAGCGGTCTTCACCGCCTTTTATAGCTTTAGACTTTTGATGTTGGTCTTTTTTGCCCCTCAAGTGCATAGCATTAAACACCCTCATGAAGCCCCTAAATTTATGCTCGTGGCGATGAGCCCCCTTGTGCTCTTAGCCGTAGTAGCAGGCTTTGTAGAACACCCCTTTTGGCACGCCCTCTCACAAGTCATCCCCCAATCCTTTTTAGACTACCCCGTGCCTACATGGCTGTTGCTCACCCTCACTACGGGGCTAGTCTTGCTCGCTATCATCTATGCGATTAAAAAATACCAACACGGGATTGTCTGCAAGAATAAGGGGCATGGTTTTCTTTACAAACTTCTTTACAACCAATACTACATCCCCCAACTCTACGCTTGGCTGGCGCAAGGCTTTTTGCGCTTGGGCAAATTCTTATGGCGCAAATTAGAAGTGCGCGCGCTAGATAGTGCTATTGACGCGTTAGCTAAAATCCCCGCGCTTTTAGCCCAAATTTTAGTGCCCATGCAAAGTGGCAATTTGAGCGCGGCTTTAAGGTGGATGGGCTTTGGGGTGGTAGTCATGCTGGTGTTGGCGATTTTGAGTTTCTGGAGATAGCATGGATTATTTGCAACTAATGCCCCCTTCGCATTTGTTAAGTCTGTTGATCTTCTTGCCTATGGTGGCAACCTTACCCCTATTTGGCATGTCCGATCGCCACGCCAAGGGCTATGGCGTGTTGGTGGGCTTTGTGGAATTGTGTTTAACCCTGTGGTTATGGGCACTCTTTGATCCCACACAAGCGAGCATGCAATTTGAAGAAGTGGGTTCTTTGGGCTTTTTAGAGAATTATGGGATTAGCTACCATGTGGGTGTAGATGGGATTTCACTCTTTTTGTTGGTGCTCAGCGCATTGGTGATTTTCTTATGTGTGCTCTATGTGCGCGCACACCAACAAGCCATGATTATCGCGCTTTTATTGCTTGAGGGCATGCTCATGGGAGTGTTTAGCGCGCTCAATTTAATCTTTTTTTACTTATTTTGGGAAGTTTCGCTCTTGCCCGTGCTCTATTTGATTGGGCGTTTTGGGGTAGGGGCTAAAGTCTATTCAGGACTTAAATTCTTTCTTTACACTTTTGTTGCTTCCTTATTCATGCTCTTGGGAATCTTATATTGTGGCTACGCTTACGCGAGCGTCTCTGGGGGGTGGAGTTTTGATCTCTATAGTTTAGCCCAAGTGGTTTTACCCGAGCATGCGCGCCTTTGGGTCGCTCTAGCCTTCTTCATAGGTATCGCAGTGAAAATCCCTATTTTCCCCTTCCATAGCTGGATGCCCCATGCTTATGGGAACGCACCCATTATAGGTTCTGTCGTCTTAGCTGCCCTGCTCTCTAAAATGGGGACTTACGCCCTCTTGCGCTTTTTTGTGCCCTTTTTTCCCGATTTTATCAGCGCGTTTTTTATCCCCCTATGCGTGCTTGCGCTGTGTATGGTCATTTATGCGGGCTGGTTGGCATGTTCTCAGCACGAGATGAAACGCCTTGTGGCTTATAGCTCCATGTCGCACATGGGGGTTGCCTTAGTGGGGATTTATGCGCTCAATAGCACGGGGGTAGTAGGCGCGATCTTTACGATGATTTCGCATGGACTGGTGAGTAGCGCGCTTTTCTTGCTCATCGGGGTTGTAGTGAGCAGGCAGGGCTCTAGCAAGATTGTTGCCTTTAGGGGGCTAGCCCATTTTATGCCCGTGTATGCAACTTTCTTTATGATCGTGGCTCTAGCTAATGTGGGTTTGCCCTTGACAAGCGCGTTTGTAGGCGAGTTTTTAAGCTTACTGGGCTTTTTTGAGCGCGCGCCCGTGCTCACCTTTGTGGCAGGGATTACCATTATTTTATCGGCTATCTACATGCTCAATCTCTACAGAAAGGTCTTTTTTGGCGCGCCTCCAAAACACCTTCTAGGCGATCTCTCTTGGGGACAAAAGGGGGTTTTGGGTGCGCTCATTGTTGCCATTTTATTTTTTGGCATCTACCCCAAACCCTTGTTACATTCCATAGAAGCCAGCGCGCAAGCTTTGGTGCAAAGCGCAAACGCGCGCCTATCAGTCTCTCCCTAAGGATAGTTATGGATACTTCTTTGTCTTTGCAAGAACTCAGCCTTCCTAGTGTCTTGCCCATGCTCATTAGCGCGTTGGGGGGGGTGTATGTGCTCTTGCTCAACGCCTTTAAAAAGAACTTTTCGCGCAATCTTAATATCTCTTTGGTGCTTTTATGCTTAGGTTTGGATTTTATCGCCCTCTTTGCGCCCGTGAACACCACCTTTAGTTTCTCCCATCTCCTCGAGATCGATTCTATCTCTTTGCTAGCCCAGAAACTCATTGTGATCGCCAGTTTCTTGCTCATGCTCTTGGTCTGGAGTAAGGAGCGCTTTGAGGAATTCCAAACTCCAGAATTTTACGGACTTTATTTATTCATGGTGGCGGGCTTCCAATTAATGGTTTCTAGCGATCATTTAGTGGTGATTCTCTTAGGGCTTGAAACCGCTTCGCTCCCCATGTGTGTCTTAATGGCGCTCAACCATAAGGATACGGGACTAGAAGCGGGCTTGAAGTATTTCACCATGGGCGTATTAGCTAGTGTGTTTTTTAGCATGGGGGCGATGATCCTCTACCTATTGACCGGCAGTTTAGAACTCTCTAACATGAGCTTTACAGAGAATTTTAGCCCCGTGTTGTTGTGCGCCTTTGCCTGCGTGTTTTTACTAGGGGCGATTGGCTTTAAGGTATCCTTAGTGCCTTTCCACACTTGGATGCCCGATATTTATGAGGGCAATAACCCGGTGTTCACAGCCTTCATCTCTATTGTGCCCAAAATTGCGGGCTTGGTGGTGGCTTGGCGGGTGTTCTCTTTTTTCTTGGCTACGCAAATTGCGTTTTTACAAACCCTCTTTTACGCGCTTATCGCGCTCACCATTACTATTCCCAATCTCCTAGCCCTTTTGCAAAAGGACGCTAAGCGCATGATGGCTTATAGCTCCATTTCGCACACGGGCTTTGCGCTCGCCTGCGTCTTTAGCGCGAGCCCAGAGGCTATGCTCAATTACTGGCTCTTGTTCTTGCTGACTAATGTCGGGGCATTCGCGCTCTTTTGGGGGGTGAGCAGTCGCGCTGATAGCACGGCTACGCGCTATGACTACCCTTATGCGCGCTTTAATGGACTCATTAAAACCCAACCCCTATTAGCCTTGTTAGGGGCGATCTTTATGTGCTCTCTAGCCGGGATTCCCCCTTTTTCTATGTTTTGGGGCAAGGTGTTGGTTTTGCAAAGTCTGTTGGTTCAGGGCAATGTTTTTTTATGCGTGGTGATGGTGATCAATAGCGCGATCGCCGCAGTCTATTATTTGCGCTTATTTGTAGCCATGCTCTTTGCTAACCCCCACCCTCAAGAGCATTTAAATGGGGGGTATGGGGTGTATGGCGTGTTAGTGGCGATGGCTTTAGCATGCGTGTTTAGCGTTTTTGTGCTCCAAAACTATGCCCTTTAAGCGCGCCTTAGCACTCTTAGCATGCGTGCACGCGCCCTTATTTGCGCTCCAACTCAGCCTCACCCAAGGCAAGGAGGGGAATAAGGATTTTGCTACCCTCACACTCACCCATGATAACCCCTTTGCTTGCACCCAAGCGCGTATCCCTCCAGAGGTGGTAACATGTGTCATCCACTCCATCCCCAAGCCCGGTTTCACCCCCTTAAAAACGCCCTTTTTTGATATCTCCTATGAAATGAAAGATTATGTATTTTATTTGCATATCCGTCCCAAATTCCAGCAACAACTCTTTGCAATCCCCTATGACTATAAACAACACATCCCCATCCAAAAAACCACTGCACGCACCTCAAAGGCATGGCAGGTGGTGGGCTTCCACTACACCATTCCCTTCCTTAGCCCCAAAAAACCCGATGAAGCTGTGCACAAGGGTCTTAATTTCCCCATTGTGATTGAAGACGCGCAAACGCCCTATATCAAAGAATTAGGGGTGGACAACCAACCTTTGCACTACTCTAAGGGCGGGGATTTAGATGGCTATTTGAATGTTAAGAAACTCATCCAAGAACAATCTTACCTCAACGCCCTGAAAGCCATCGGCAGTATTTTTCAAGTTTATCCTGACACCTTATTTAGAAAAGACCTCTATCTCTATGAGCTCATCGCGCTATCTAAACTCCAAAAACGCCCCGATCTCCTGTTGCAAATTGGTGAACGCTGGTTGAAACTCTACCCCTCTGATCCCCAAGTGCCCCATGTGCTCTACTTGATAGGCACAGCCTACATGCAGATCAACTACGCCAGACAAGCCGCCGAACAATTCAAACGCGTGCTAGACGAATACGCCCAAAGCCGTTATGCAGCCCTCTCCTACATGCGCCTAGCCCAACAGGCTGCCAATGAAGGCGATGGCTCTAGCGCGTTAGCAAAGTTTCAAAAAGCCTATAGCCAAGCTAAAGACAAGGAGAGCGCGAGCGAAATCGCCTTCGCTTGGGCGCGCTTTGATTTGGATCACAGCGAAAGCCCCAACGCTGCCTCTTTAATTAATAAAATCTTGCAAGCCAATTTAGATTTTTTTCTCTTGGACTTATCCCAATCCTATGCCATGATTTTAGACCTCAAGGCGCATGCCCTCTTTGAACCCGCCATCAAGATCACCAAACTGCTCGCCAACCAAGACAATGATCCCGTGATTAAAGAAAAAGCCGCTTTTGAGTTAGGGTTGCTCTATGCCAAAAACAAACAACCCAATGAAGCCCACATCGCCAATCTCAACTATTTAGACAATTTCACCAACGCCGCGCACATTAGCACCATCAAGCAAAGAGATCAAGAAATCCTCTTTTTGATGCATGGGAGTTTTGAGGAGAAATTGGCGCGCTATAACCAGATCATCAAGGACTACCCCACAGGTTCTAAAGAACACCAAAAAGCCCTAGATTACAAGGCGCGCATGCTCTTAGAAGAGCACTACTATAGCCAAGTTTTAGCGATGGCTCCGGATCTGCCCCTAAATTCTGAGCCCATGCAAACCGCGCTATTGCAACTGGGCAAAAGCGCGATCAAGGAAGGGGATTGCAAAAGCGCGGGTTCGTTCTTAGTGCAGGTAACCCCTTTAAACCCTGAGGAATTTGATGAGAAAGATCAACTAGAAGCCTTCGATTGTTTTTATGATGCCAAACTCTACAACCAAGCTGCGATCTTTTCTAAAAACGGCGTAAAACAATCCCAAAGCCCTCAAGATCGCCTTAATTGGCTCTATCGTCAGGGTAGAAACCTCTACGCGTTGAAGAATTATCAAGATTCTCTGCTTGCCTCTAAGGACGCGCTCACTCTGGCCGCTCTGCATAAACGACAAAAATACTACGACATCGCCTTCGTGGTGTTTTTAGACTACATGCACACCAACAACCCCCAAGAAGCTTTTAAAGTCTTCCCTAAACTCCAAGAATGGTTTAAGGGCGATGCGCGCATGCTAGAGGTCTATGGACTCTTATTGCAAAATGAGGAAAAAAGCACCAATAACCCCACCACTCTTGAGCTCTACGCTAAGAACGCGATCGCCTTGCAAAAACAATACCAGAGCGATGCGTTTATGCCCTATGCCCAAGAACAACTCATCAGCGCGCTCATGCGCCAAAACAAACTAGAAGATGCGCTCAAACAAAGCGAGGTGTTGTTAAGCAAGCCCCTAGAGGATAAGGATAAAACCCATGTGCTCTACATGCAAGGGAGTATTTTTAAAGCGCAAAACAAGTTGGACAAAGCACAAAAAGCCTTTGAAGCCTGCGATGCCATTAAAACCACTTCGGGCTGGAAGGACTTGTGTAGCCAAGCTTTGAATTTACTCAAACCCTAAGGATGAACATGGACTTACAAGCGGACATTTTTAGAGAATACGACATTAGGGGGGTGGTCTCTACCCAACTCACCCCTGAAGTGGTCTTTAACATCGGCGTGCATTTGGGAGATTTAATGCGTGATAAACGCGTGGGCGTGGGTTATGACGCACGCACTCATGCCCTAGAACTCTTGGAGCATTTATGTAATGGCTTGGCACATAGCGGGGTAGAAGTCTTTGATCTAGGCATGATTCCCACCCCTGTAGCTTACTTTGCGACCTTTGAGAGTATAGAGGGCGTGCAACTGGCTAATTCCATTATGATCACTGGATCGCATAATCCCCCCGAATACAATGGCTTTAAGATCACCCTAGATCAAAAACCTTTCTATGGAGAAGCAATCCAAGAACTCGCCAAACACATCGCACAAAACCCCCTACCCTATCAAGCTAGCGATCCTACCCCTAGAAAACTCAACGCCATTGGTTTTTACCAACACTACCTTGCCACCACCTTTAGCCACCTGCAAAACTTCCCCTACACTCTCGCACTAGATTTTGGCAATGGAGTGGGGGGATTGGGCTTAGAGCCGATCTTGTGTGGGCTAGGAATTCCATTTGAAAGTCTCTATGCTAACCCTGATGGGACTTTTCCTAACCACCACCCCGATCCCAGCGAAGCCAAAAACCTAGAGGATTTAAAAGCACACATGCAAGCAAAGGGCATAAAAATCGGGCTTGCCTTTGATGGAGATGCCGATCGCATCGCACTTTTAACCCCCACACACACCTACGCGGGCGATGAATTAGCGATTTTATTCGCCCAAGATTTGCACGCGCGTGGACTCAAACCCTTTGTGATTGGCGAAGTCAAATGCTCACAGGTGATGTATGATAGCATTAATGCGATCGGGCAAGCCTTGATGTATAAAACCGGGCATAGCAATTTAAAAGTCAAACTCAAAGAAACTAACGCCCACTTTGCTGCCGAGATGAGCGGGCATCTCTTTTTTAATGATCGCTATTTTGGTTATGACGATGCGATTTATGCAGCTTTGCGTATTTTAGAACTCTTTTTGACCCATACCCCTGAGCAGTTAGAGCGACATGTGTGCGATCTGCCCTATTCGTATAAAACTCCTGAAGAGAAAATCAGTGTGCCAGACACCCAAAAGTTTCAGCTGGTCGCACAACTCCAAGAGGCTTTAAAAGGGGATTTACCCCCTAATTTTCCCCTTGTGTTAGAAGTCGTTAATATTGATGGGGTGCGCGTGATCTTTGAACACGGCTTTGGTTTGGTGCGCGCGAGCAACACCACGCCCACACTGGTAACCCGTTTTGAAGGTAAGGATGAGGCATGCGCACAAAGTTATAAGGATGCCCTGCTAGGCTTGCTCGCCCACTTGCGCGCCCATCCTCTCTAGGGTTTCTAGTATAATCTCTTTGGCACGCGTATAAAATTTAGCGATCTGGGCTTGGGGGAGAGAGAGCGCGCTAGAGAGCATGTGCATGCAACAATGGCTAAGTGTGCCCTCTAATAAAATGCCCTCTAGGGGGTGCTGTGCGCTCAAGCGCATGCTTAAGGCGTGCAGGCGATCGATAAGGGCATAGAGTTCTCTTTTGGTGTTAATGGGGGTGTTTAACGCTTCTTTAAGGGGGGTTAGTAGGGCGTTAAATTGCGTAGGTGGGTGCATCTTAGGGAGGGATGTAAAAGCACTTTTAAGGCGTTTAAGGGCTTTGGCTTTAGCGCAGGGAGGGAGTTTAAGCGCGCTAGATCGCATGGGCTGGGTGTGTTCAATATAAGCCCCTCTGGAGAGGTTATAAACTAGGGGAGCGCGTTTTTTAAAGAGCGCGCCCATTTGATTTTTGGAGAGAATAAAAAGCCCATCGGCAAAAACCCGTGCGCTTTGCTCAAAGTTGGGGCGCACTTCTAGGGCATCGCTGGGGATGTGGGCGCACTCCACCCCATAAAAAGAGCCTTGCGCGTGCTTGGCTTGTCCTTCAATATAGCCACAATCCAGCCCGCATAAAATCAAAGTCTTAGAAAACAAGCATGCCAAACTCACCCCGGCATTGCCCACAAAGGGCGCACTATACTCTAGGGCTAAGTCCCCCCACAGATACCCGCTCGCACTCCCCCCGCGCATGAAAAGATAACTCTCTTGGGCTAAACGCACCGCTTTAGGGTTGCACATGTTGGCATAGATCAAGGGGGTTTGATCTAGGGGGGCTTGTTGGAGCACCTCTGCGAGGTAGTCAATGCGCTCGATTTCAATGTGAAAATCTACTTTAATGCCATGCGCTTTCAGGGGTTTTAAAGCCGTGCCACAACTAAAGATGATCATGCGATCTTGATTAGCTTGTATAAAATCTAACAAACCATCTAAACTCGGACCATTGCCCACCACACAGATAGGCACGCTAAAGGGTTTGCAAGTGTGGGGGTTGAGCACTAGGGGGGATTTTTGCAAATTGGCTAAGGTGTTGCTCAAGCCCAACATTTCATCTTCAAAACTCCCCCACCCCCTTAGCGCACTTTTTTTATGGGCGTTGAAACGCTGTTGGGCTAGGGTGCTATCCTGGCTTTCATAGGGCTTAAACTCTAAATGTAAAAAACTATGGGTGATTCTCTTAGCGTGAAAAAGGGATTGTAAAAGCGTATCGGGCATGCGCTTTAAAAAGATGACACACGCTTTAGGAGGAGTCGCCTTAAAGAGTTTGGCATAATCCACAAAAAAGCAACTCACACGCAATAAGTCAATGTGTTCTTCATAGATGTAGAGCGCGTGGAAGAACGCCCCTTCTTCTAACAACAACGCTAAAAATAGCCCTCCGGCTAAACCAAAAAGCGCGCTGGGCGGGTAGAAATTCCTGCCTAAAGACAAAGGAGCACTTGGATCACCTAAAGCTAAGAGTTGATCGCACGCGTGCTTGGTCAGAGGTAGATTATCTAAATCCAGCGCGCCCAACTCCACCCCGCTACTTTTAAGTTGCCATTTGGGGTTTTGCAAAATATTTTGTGCCCATTGCCTAGAAATTGCTACCATCTGGTGTTTGCCCCCTTCATAGGGGAAAAACAGCGCGCCATCGTGGATTTGCACGATATTAAAACCCTGCGCGCCAAATAAGAGATTGTAGGTTGTAGGGGGGGGCAAGAGTTGGGTATAAAGCCCGGGTAAATTGTTTTGGAAGAAACTTAGATTGCGCGCAAAGCGTCTTTGCAGGGCATGCTGGCTTAGATCAAGAGTGCTTGTTGTCATGAGGGCTACTCCTTTGAAAAATCTTTGCTGGAGGTCTTGATCCCCATAGCTGGATTATAAGCAATTAGCAATCTTTTATACAAACATGTTGGGGTGTTTAAAACCCTTCATTCTGCCTTTATAGCCATTGGTGTGTCATTTTTGACTCATGCCTTGCTTGTTTCTTGACGGGTTGATCTCTTGTTGCCTAACTTGTGCGGTGCGCAACCCACGCGGCCGGTTGAAAGCACTTTGTTAGACGCGCAACGCGCTAGAGCGTTTTGCCCACTAGCCCAAATCACCAACATGGGCAAGACTTAGGGAGTGGAGGGGGTTTAGAAGTGCTATTAGAATGGATGCGAAGTTACTGTGCCCACACCCGCCAACAATCCATCTTTAGGGTTTGGGCGATCTCTTGGCTGGGTTTGCGCGCATAAATCACGCCTTCCATGTTCTGCCCCAAACACTCCGCAATAAAACCGTGGTAATTATTCTTAAACAAGTGGTAATCCCTAGCTTGCCCCACTAAGGACAATGCCCCTATGTCAAGATCGCCAACCGTTCTTGTGCCACGACAAGAGACAAAAATGATCTTGCCTTCCGAAAACCCTTGAGAAGTGCATTTTTCAATGCGACTCCCATTGAATTTACCGGTCAAATGCACGATTTGCCCCCCACCTACATAGACTCCCGTGTGCGAAAACGCATCGGCAAGATCATGCCATAACACACTGCCTATTGCTGGTTCGCACACCCCATCGCCTTTCCGATAAACTAGAAAATTTCTAAAAATTCCTCATAAACATCTTGGGCGATCTGTTTGGTCGCTAATAGCATGTCTACGCGTTTGCGGATTGTGGGTGGCAACGCGTCTTTGAGGATCGCCCCGGCTGTGGATAAGACAGATTCCACATCTAACCCCCTCTTGCGCCCCCCTCTAGGGCATTTTTTGGCATAACTCCTCCTTGTTTAAAACTTAACTGCGTAAAATAGGGCGTATTTTTCATAGCGTTTGCGCTGGTTGCTAGAACCCCCTGACCCACTCGCGTCCACACCTAAATTTAATTGCGCCAATCTATGCAAAAACCCTTTGGCAAAAAAGTTTGACAAGCCCTGATTCACACCAATCTGGGTGTGAAAATCCATTTGTTCACGACTGACTTCCTCAAAAGTCTTTTCCATTTGGCAATGGTTCTTGAAAGACGCGTTTTCCTTAACTTTCCCATTCCTCAAAAAGGTGTCCACAAGTTCAGCCACGCCTACTTTTTCTAGGGCTTGGTGGCTGATCCCTCTTTGATCCAACCAATCTTGCAATTCTTTAGGGGTGCATTGGTCCCCAAAATCACCAGATTCACGCGTGAATGTGGATTGTTGCTGTGTTCTGGTTTGTTTTGTGTTTTGGGATTCTCCTTCCATGCTACTCCCAGCCACAATAGCCATCAAACCGCCCTTCTAGCGTGTTTCCTCTGCCATCTCTTGAAATTCTTCTTGACTCCTGCTCACTTTAAACCCAAAGTTCTTTTTGCCCATTTTGCTAAAGAGCATGCCCAAGAAATTCGCCAAATCAAAGCTTGCATCTCTTTTGGGAAAAGTTTTTTAGCCTCTTCAAATTCCTGCGCCTGAGTTTTGTCCAGTAAAATCACTTTTTTCACTTTTGTTCTTTCCTTTTCAATGTGTTTAATGTGTTTAGCAGGTCTCTTAAGCACGCCCAGCATTTGTATAGCGGGCATGATAACCATTTGAGCTTTCTAGGGATTTTTGCGCCCTCAAAGTCCAATGCTTGCGCGCTTAGAGCGATCGCGTCCAAGTTTTCCTTGTTATCGTAGATAAAAATGGCGTAACACACCCGCCCGATGCGATCTAACTTAGGGTGTTTTAAATACGCCAAACCCCTGCCCCCCACACCATAAACAGCCTCTTTTTCAAGTTTGGTCTTGAGAGCGTCAAGAGGGTTTGGTTGATGAACTCTAGAGCTCGTGTTTGATCCTCTCCCTCCAATATTTTGCCATCTTGCACCACTACGAGTTTTTGCTCTGTATCTTGCATATAGGCATAGACACTCATGAAATCTCTAAAAATCTTTCAATCTCTGCATAGGGCTATCCTTGAGTTCAAAGACACGCACAAGGGCTAAAGCTTGCAAGTCTTGGATAATGCGCTTGTGATCGCTGGAGCTAGGCACATAGCCGTATTGATCGCTGAGGCTATGCGTGCCGAGGGCAAAACCTTTTGTGTGCCTAAATCGCCTGCCATTTTTGTGTAGACTCCAATGTGGGTCTTGATGTCTGTGGCAGTCTTTGGTTCTTTGAGATATGCCACCGCGCTAAACACATAGACAAGGACGCGTTCTTCATAGTCTGCGCTCTTTGTTTTGACAAAATCTTATTGAGGCTATGGCTACTCCCCGTGCAATCTAACAGCCCAAAATTTCTCCCTTTGTATAATTCAAGGTTGGTAGTCGCCTTATGATCACTGCCCTTAAAACTATGATCAATTAAGACATGGCGCAACTCTGTTTTACCCGCACCACTCAAACCATAGAGCAGGTAGAGCTTTTTCTTGGCGGTGGAGGCGGTGGGTCTTTGGGGGGATCGTCCTTATCAAAATATTCTTTGTAAATCCACACTGCTCCAACGGCAAGACCGCCAATAATCCATGGCCAAGGCATTTTAAATTTCTTTCTGTGAAATAAAAGCGCATACGCGCGCTAAGAGGGGGGTTAGATTAATCTTTTCTTTGAGGGGGGGGGGGGAATGAGATCAACATCGCAACTCCTTTGTGTGGCATTCTAACACAATCCTCTAAAGTTTTACGATCTGCGCGCCTGAGCCACCCAAGTTATAAGGCGCGTCCTCAAAGGCGATCACCTTGGGGTGTTTTTTAAGCCACTCTCTTAGGGCTTGGCGTAAAATCCCCTTGCCCTTGCCATGCACAATTAAGACCTCTTCAAAGCCGGCTAAAAGCGCGTTGGCTAAGAAGTCTTGGGCTTGCTGCAAGGCTTCTAACACCTCTAGGGCGCGCACATCTAAGCGCATGGAGGCTTGCGCTGTGGGCTTGCGCTCTAGCTTGACTTGGGGGGGGCTTTTGGGGGGGGTGGCTAAGGTGAGTTCTTGGGCATTAATTTTGATTTTTAAGCCATTGTCTAGAGCCACTAAACAAGTGTCTTTATTGAGGCTAATGATCGTGCCTAGCTGGTTTTTATAGCGCACGCATGCCCCCTGAGTGAGCGCTGGGGGGGTGGAGGGGGAGGGGGATTTACAAGGCGCGATCAAAGCTGTTTTGATCGCTTGGATTTGCTGGTGGGCATGGCTTTTATTTTGGGTGCGCTCAAATTCTTTAAGCGCGTCCTGCAAGCCTCTTAGGGCTTGCTGGTAGCTTTTCTCTAGCGCGTTTTGTTTGGCTTGCTGGGCTTGAGTTTGGGCTTTAATTTGTTCTAGTTGCTCTTGGATTTGTCTGTCATGGGTTTTTTTAGCCTCTTCAAGCTGGATGCGTTGGACTCTTAGTTCTTGTTCTAGCGCGCTGGTGCGCTCAATCAAGGCGTTTAAATTCTCCTGCTCTGCTCCATACAGCGCGCGGGCTTGATTAATGAGTTCTGGGGATAAACCATAGCGCAACGCGCTTTCAAAGGCGTAGCTCTTACCAATGAGACCGGGGCTAAAGGTGTAGGTGGGGAGTTGGGCTTGGGGGTCAAAGTGGGCAGCTAGCAACTGCACGGCGTGGTTTTTGGCTAAGAGCAAGGCTAAATGCTTGTGGTGGGTGGTAACCACGATCTTAGCCCCCTGTGCCATTAATTTTTCTAATAGCACCTTGTAAAGACAACTCGCCTCTGAGGCATCCGTGCCTAGCTCGATCTCATCCACGCCTAGCAAGAGGTTAGGCGTGCTTAGGGCGCGCTGGAAGTCTAGCATGCGCCCAGCAAAGGTAGAGATGTCATTTTGGCTATTTTGGGGATCGTTGATAATGGCTTGGATATTTTCAATGTAGGGGATGGCTGAGGTAGAAGCATGGATTTTAAGGGGCAAAAAATGTTTGGCTAGAAACACCGCGCTTAAAATGGATTTGAGCAACATCGTTTTACCCCCCGTATTGACCCCGGTAACCAGCAAGAGAGATCGATCAAAGCGCAAAGAAATGGGCTTGGGGTTGTTGAGATTGGGGTGTGCAAAGTGGCTTAAGGCAAAATCCCCCCTGTCATTGGGCTTGATAAAACTCAAATTAGCACTTTTGGCAAATTGCACCCGTGCGATCAAGTGATCCAAATAGTCAAACTCGTGGTTGATAAAGCGCAAGAATAAAAAATGGGGGCGCAACAGTCCGCTCCAATGCGCACAAATGCGCGCTAGATTTTCCTCGATCTGGTTTTGCACCTCTTGGATTTTACGACTCAAATCGCGCGCTTCTAGGGGTTCAATGTAAAAATACCCCATGTGGGATCGCAAAATCACCTGCCCCTTGAGTGCCACACTAAAACCGGGCTTAACCAATAAGCTTTCTATGCCATTGACAAAATGCACCTGCCGATCTACAAGATAGGGCTGTAGATTTGACTTGCTCAAAATCTGGTTAAAAAGTTTTCTTTGTTGGGCTTGTAAGCGCGCTAGACTCTCTAAGAGTGTATCTAAATCGGGGTAAAACCCGCTTTTAAGCGCAGGGGTATCTTGCATGTGTGTGCTTAATTCTAGCAGGGTTTGGGGGAAGTGGATATTCTCTAGGTAGGCGTGTAAGTGCGGGTGTTGCTTGGGGTTAGCTAGGGCTTTGAGGTAGGCAAAATAGCGCGTGATCTGCACAAAGGCAAATAGGGTATCTAAACGCCACAACCCTCCTTTTTTGAAAGCCTTGAGCGCGTCTTTAAGGCAGGTGAGTGCTGGGGGGGGAGTGCAATCTAGGTGTTCTAATTCTTGCAAATGCTCCCAAATATTAGGGGGTGTGCGGCTGAGAGCAAAGTCTTTAGGGCGGGCTAGGAAGGTGCTAAAATGCGCAATAAAGCGTGTTAAATCTAATTGGGCAATTAGGGCACTCAAGGGGTTTGTTTCTGGCAGGATTGTAAGTCTATTAAAGTGTCTTTCATGGGACCATTAGGTTTGCCCAAAAAGCTCAAGGTGCCGGTCACTAAATTGAAGTTTTTATTATCCACGCTGATATGGTTTTGGCATACTAGGGTTTCTCCGCGCAAAAACGCGCGCTGTAAATCCACTTGGGCTTGGTTGGCGCGATCTTGTTTGTAGGTGTAAAAACCCACTAACCCTCCCAAGAGCAATAACACCCCCGCGCTGACAAGCTTTTGTTGCAAGCGCCATAAGCCAAAGTCCTTTAAGAGAATCCACAGCAAGATCAGCACTAAAATTAAGACGATCCACGCGCCCATTAAACCTCCCCTCTTAGCTGGGTGGTGATGTCCCCCGCGCCAAAGCCTACCACCAACCCGCGTTGCAAGGTGCGAATCTTGACCTCTTGCACGAAGAGCTCTAAACCTTGTGGCGTGCGCCACACGCGATCGATAAAGGTGGGTTGTAGATGCTCAAAAAGCGTGTGCATGTCAATGTCTTGATGGGGTTCACCCGCTTTATAAACGGGCAAAATATAGAGTTCTTGGATAATGGGGTGCTCAAAACAACGCTGGAAAGCTTGCAAATTGTCCAATAATCTGGAATACTTATGGGGTTGCCAAATGATGGTGCTAGAAGACATGCCCTTTAACTGGGCGTAGGTTTGCAGGGCTTGCAAGGTGGCGCAAATCTCTGTGGGGTGGTGGGCATAATCGTCAATCACAACCAACGCGTCTTTTTGCAAAATATCAAAGCGTTTTTTAATGCCCTTGAATTGGGCTAAATTAGCCCGCAAGGTTTCTAGGGGCAATTCGTCCAAAGCAGCCAAGATCGCTAGCGCGGCATTGCTAGCCGTGTGCGCACCCAGCCCCCAAACTTCAAAAAAGCCGTAATCTCTCAATTTAAAACGCGTGTAGGGTTCTTCCCCCCTTAAAAAGTAAGATACTTGGCTGATGTCTTTTTGCGGGTCTAAACGCTGTGCCTCTATCTCTAAACCCTGTAAGAAGGGATCTTGGGTGTTGATAACGCGTTTTTGCCCCATTGTTAAAAAATCTCTATAGGCTTGATAAAAGGCATCTAAATTGTAGTCATAGCCCTCTAAATGCTCCACCTCAGCGTTGGTAACAATGGAACAATAGGGATTGGAATGCAAGAAACTTTGATCGGATTCATCGGCTTCAAAGACAAGGCTAGGGCTATTGCTTTCGCGCACATTCGAGCCAAAATCCTTGCTGGTCGCCCCGATGATCGCCCCAAAGTGGGGCAATAACGCGCTGAGCATCGCGCTGGTGCTACTCTTGCCATGCGCCCCACACACGCTAAACACCCGCTTATCCTCTAGAATGTATTCTAACGCCCGCTTGCGTGAGAGAATCACGCAATTTTTCTCCATCGCCGCGACAATTTCTACATTGTCCACCTTGATGATCGCAGAGTGGATCACCACTTCTTGATCGCTAAGCGCGCTGGGATCATGGGGGATGGTGATAGGAATGCCTAGCTCTTGTAGATAACGCGTAATGGAGCTTTCCACAATATCTGAACCGCTCACCTGCGCGCCTTGGGCTTTAAGGTATTTGGCTAGTCCTGAAATGCCAATCCCCCCAATGCCAATGAAGTGAATCTTATAGGTGTGGATGGGACGATCTAGCATGCCACACTCTTTAGATAAGTTTGGTGGGTGGCTTTGAGCGTTTTTAGGATGTCCTGCATAGCCTCATAGACTAAAGCCACGCGCACAAAATGCTGGGTGTGGGGGCTATTCAAAGGGCTTAAAAAATCCCCGGGTAAGACTTTAATCCCGGTGTGGGTGTAGAGATAACGCGCAAACTCCTGTCCTTTGTGCACCTCCCACCACACATAAAAGCTCGTGGGCGCGACATGCACATCTAGAATCTCTTGAGCTAGTGCTAAATTCGTGGCGTAGAGCTGGCGAATCGCCTCTTGGGCTTTGAAATCTAGCCACCCTACCGCGCTGGCATGTTGTAAGGGCAGGGGGATCGCACACCCGCTATAACTCCTAAAAACTTGGTAAGCCTGCAAGACTTGAGAATCCCCAGCGATGTAACCGCTCCTAAGCCCGGGCGCGCTCAAGGTTTTAGACAAAGAATTGATGGCAAGCACATTTTTAAAATTCTGGTTGCCCGCTTGTAAACAAGCTTGCAAGATAGAGGGGGGGGGGGTGGCGCTGTAAATATTGCTGTAACACTCATCATTGACAAGCATGAAATTGTGATCCAGCGCTCTTTTCACCCAATTTGTCAATTCCTCTAAACTCAAGGCGCGCCCTGTGGGATTATTAGGGGAGTTTAAGATCACTAGATGGGGGCGAGATTTGGGGTCTAATTGGGGTGTGAAGTGGTTAGCAGGATTTAGGGGCATGAAGAGAATCTGGGCTTTAGCCACCTGCGCGCTACCTAAATAGACTTGATAGAGGGGATCGGGTAGGGCGATGCTAGGCTGGGCTTTGCCATGTAGGTAGAAAATAGGAAAACTAAAGAGGGCTTCTTTAGAACCTAGGGTGGGTAGAATCTGCGCGGGAGTTAAGCGCACCCCAAAACGCTTGGAGACAAAGTCTATTTGGGCTTGTTTTAAAAAAGCCTCTCCCCCACTTCTAGGGTAAAAACGCAAGGTGGAAGTGTGCTCCTTGAGGGCGTTTTGGGTAGCAAGGGGGGTGGGAAATTGGGGTTCGCCAATGCTAAGATCGATGCTAGCAAAGGGGGGGTTAATGCCCTGTAATAGCGCGCTCAAGCGTTCAAAGGGATAGGGCGCAAACATACAAATCCTTTTAAGGGGTGTTTTCTTGGATCATGTGGTTAGAGTTAGGCATTTGGGCTTTGGGGTAGGGAGAGGGTTTGGCTTTGTAAAAGGGTGCGGCTTTGTAACCACAACCCGCACACAAACATGCTAAAATGCCAATATGAAACACTCTTGCGATGTGCTTAAATCTGTTTTGCAAAACAATCCCTCATTAAAACCCTTGGAAATGCGCCTCAAGCTCCACCAATTAAAGCGCTTTTTACCTCTCAGCATTCGAGAATCTCTGTCCAGCATTATAATCAAAAACTCTAAACTCTTGCTTGTTTTTAGCCACCCTAGCGCGCACACCTATTTTTGCAAACATGCGCAAGAATTTAGCCAAACTCTGCTAAGAGAGGTGAAACATTTGGGCTTAGAAATCCCGCCCCAGCTCACCATTAGAGCCTATGTTTCCCCAACAGCTAGAGCTAGATTTAAGCCTAAGCCCCCCAAACTCTACTATCTAGAGTGCGCCAAAGGGACTTTTGACAACCATGCTCAAGACCCCCAGCTCAAAGCTATCTTTGAGCGTATCCGTGCGTGTATCCAAGCCCATGCAAATTCTTGAAAATTTGCCTGAGAGTTGCGGGGTTTACCTCTATTTGGATCGCGCAAGCCAAATCCTCTACATCGGCAAGGCAAAGAATCTCAAAAAGCGCGTTCTGAGTTATTTTCGCATGCAGGCAGGGCGCGCCACCCCCAACCCCAAGAACAGCGCGCGCGTGCGCGATATGGTTACCAAGATCGCTTCCATTGAATGGCAAATAACTTCTAGCGAACACGAAGCCTTGCTTTTAGAGGATCGCTTGATCAAGCAACACCAACCCCGCTACAATATCTTACTCAAGGACGCAAAAACTTACCCCTATATCTGTTTGGACATGGCTTTGCCCTACCCGATCTTGCACCTGCAACGCCAGCCCAAAGAACACCTACGCTGTTTTGGACCCTTTAGCTGTGGGGCTAAAGAGATTTTAGAAAGTGTACTAGAGAGAATCCCTCTAGCCCAAAGCCTCTCTTGTGCGCGCGCCAAACGCGCCTGTGTTTTTTACCAACTCCAACGCTGCAAAGCCCCCTGCGAACACAAAATCAGCCCTCAAGATTACGCGCGTCTGGTGCAAGAAGCCCTAAATCTTTTAGAAAATTTGCCCTTATTGGGCGCATTGCTCAAAGAGCGTATGCGCGTTTTAGCCCAACAGGAACGCTTTGAAGAGGCAGCACTCTATCGCGATCGCCTAGCCAAAATCCAAGAACTCTTGGAGCGCTTGCAAGACTCCACCCCCATGCGCGCCTTGCAAACTCTCTTAGGTTTGGATGCGCCTTTAGAGCGCGTTGAAATCTTTGATGTGAGCCACCACGCCCAAAGCCATTGCGTGGGTGCGATGGTGGTCTTTGAGGGGGGTAAGTGGCTTAAAAGCGCGTATCGACGCTATATTCTTAGCGCTAAGGACGAATACGCCCAGATGCAAGAACTCTTACAAAGGCGCGCCAAACGGCTTAATCGCCCTGCGGATCTGTGGCTACTAGATGGGGGCAGAGCCCAAGTGCGCCTAGCCCAAGAGATTTTAGCGCGCGCACAGGTGTCCATTAGCGTGCTAGGGATCGCTAAAGCCAAAAGCGCGGGGAGAACACGGCGATCCATGGGCGATGTGCCCGATGTGCTTTACACTGTGGATCGCACCTTGCGCTTAAAAGCCAACGATCCCTGTTTACAATGCGTGCAACGCTTGCGCGATGAGGCGCACCGCTACGCTCTAGCTTTCCACCGCCACAGAACACTAGCCCAAATTGTGTAATAAGCCAAATTTGGTTAGAATCGCGAAATTTTTCCATCATAGGGGTAATCATGGAGCATAAGGACGATTCGATCATCAGGTTTTCTGTGTCATTGCAACAGAATTTGCTAGACGAATTAGACAACCGCATCATCAAAAATGGCTATTCTTCTCGATCGGAGTTGGTGCGCGATATGATCCGCGAGAAATTAGTGGAGGACAATTGGTCCAATGAAGAGAATTTAGAACATACCAAAGATGGGCTGACCGTGGCGGTGCTGGTGATTATCTACGATCACCACCAACGCGAACTCAACCAAAAGATCATCGACATCCAACATGAAAGCCACATTAGTATCATGTGCACCACCCATGTGCACCTCAACCCCAACAACTGCCTAGAAACCATCATTTTGAAGGGCAAACCCTCTGAGATCATGCACTTACACCTAGAGATCGGGGGGCTCAAGGGCGTGAAATTCTCCAAACTCACCAAGGCTTCTAGTTTTGGACAAAACACCTAGAGTCGCCCTATATGGGGGAAGTTTTGATCCCCCCCACATCGCCCATTTAGCCGTGATCTACCAAGCCCTAGAGAGCCTACCCATCGATGCCCTCATTGTCCTAGTGGCTTACCAAAACCCTTTCAAGGGCGCGCCCTGTTTTAGCGCGTCCCAGCGCTATGCGTGGATGCAAAGTCTTTTAAAGGGGCTAGCTAGAGTGCAGGTGAGCGATTTTGAAATCCTTGCCAAGCGCCCCGTGCCTAGTGTAGAGAGCGTGTTGCATTTCTACCATAGTCTAAAACCTAGCAAGTTTTACTTCATTGTGGGCGCAGACAATATGGTGCATTTGCCCCAATGGGAGGGCTACGCCCTTATGCGCGCGCTGGTGGAATTTGTGGTAGTGCAAAGACAGGGTTATAGCCCAACCCCCCCCCACCCTTGTATCTACATGCCCTTGCCCCAGATCACCCACCGTATTTCCTCTAGCCAAATTAGATCACTATTAGCCCAACACCAAATCCCCCCCCACCTTCCCCCCACTCTGCAAATGGGGGTGGTAGAGAGTTTTAAGGAAGCCCATGCCCGATCCTAGAATCGCCCGTATCGTAGAATTGCTAGAAGATAAAAAAGCCCTAGACATCGTGGTTTTTGATTTGAGTAGCCAAGACTATGTTACCCAAAAGGTCGTCATCGCCACAGCGCTAGCGGGCAAGCACGCTCTAGCTCTTTTGGATCATCTTAAAACCACTCTCAAGCCTTTGGGTGAACAATTTTATGCTATTGATGCGCATAATGAAGAGTGGATCGTCATAGACTTGGGGGACATGATGGTGCATTTATTCACCCAAGAAATCCGCGTGCGTTTCGATTTGGAAGGCTTTTTACGCACTTATAAAAACCCCTAATGCCTCTTCTCATCGCCATTTTGGGCGCGAGCGCGAGTGGAAAAAGCGCGCTGGCTTTAGAGCTTGCCTGTGAACTAGGCGCGGAGGTTCTCTGTTTAGATTCACTAAGCGTCTACAAGGATTTCAACATCGCTTCAGCCAAGCCCAGCCCCCAAGACTTAGCCCGAGTCAAGCACTACGCCATCAATGTGCTAGAGATTTGGCAAGCCTGCCATGCCCCCCTCTTTTTACAAGAACTGCAAAGAGCCCTAGCCCAGAGTCGAGCACCGGTGTTACTCTTGGTGGGAGGGAGTGGCTTTTATCTCAAGGCGATCTTGGAGGGTTTAAGCCCCCAGCCTCCTATTAGCCCAAGTGTGCGCGCCCAAGTGGCTAACTTCCCCAAGCCTTATGAAACCCTTCAGAGCCTTGACCCCCTTTATGCGCAACAAATCCACCCTAAGGACACCTACCGCGTCCAAAGAGCCTTAGAAATTTTTCTAGCCACCAACACCCCCCCTAGTCTTTATTTTAAAGCCCACCCTAAAATCCCCTTTAAACTCCCCATTAAACTTTACGCGTTGTGCTTGCCCAAGGATATTTTGCACACTAGGATTGCCACGCGCACCAAGCGCATGCTAGATCAAGGACTCATCGCCGAAGTGCAGGGTTTAGCCCATAAATACGGCAACACCCACCAACCCTTTAAAGCCATAGGTCCTAAAGAGTGCTTGGCTTATTTAAACGGGCAATACAACGCCAAGCAACTCCAGCAAGCTATCACCATCCATACCCAGCAATTAGCCAAACGCCAAAACACTTTCAACAAAACCCAATTCAAAGACATCACCCACCTGGAAGCCCCCGCCCTCTACAAAGAGATTTTAGAGTATATTAGGAGTCACACCTGAGCGCATAGCGTGAGCGCGCGTAACACAACCGCTGTATAGTAGACTTTGATCTTTGCTAGCGCTCCAACTCAATGGGACATCTCAGTTTGGATTTCACGATCTAGGGCTTGGGTGAAAAGCGCGCTATAGGGTTTATCTTGGGGGAGCTTTGCTTTAAAGCCCACTAAAATATTCAAATAATGTTCTTTGGGCAGTTCTCCCTTCGTGAGTATGTATTTAAGATAGAGCCAATAGGTGTTGAGCACATCGCCCTGACAGTAGTTATCGATGCGCTCCAAGCGATCGCCCTCCTGATTGTAGTAGATTTCATGCACTCTGCTCCCACTCAAGCCAAATTTACCCGGTAAACCCGCCATAGCGCACACCCCATCTAAACTCAGCCGTGTTTGCGTGCTAAATTGTGAGAGGCTATCTAGGAGATCCACATGGAAAGACTCGCTGTAACGGGAACGGTAATGATTCCACTTGTCTTTTTGCGCGTAAAAAGCGCGCGCGTCTAAATTGTAGGCGAGGGCTTTGAGCATCAACACGGGCAAGTCAAAATTACGCCCATTAAAACTCACTAACATGGGTTCTCTATGGTTGAAAAATTCCAAAAAGTCGCTTACAAGATATTTTTCATCCTCATGCCCGGCTTGTCTGCCGAAATTACCCACCTTAATAAAATGACTCTGCGCATCAGCTAGCACACTGGCAATAGAGATCACCTTGTGCCAATGCAGGGGTAAGAACTCAGTGCCACTCTTGGCTTTTTGCATTTCAAAGGCTTTAGCGCAAAGCTCTAAAGGACTGAGTGTCCACTCAGGGTCCAATTCATGGCTAATGCGTTCAATATCTGGCACGGTCTCAATATCTAAGACACAAAGCATACACACCCTTTTAAGTCAGCTTATATTAAAATGTGCATTTTAGGACTTTTAGGCTTAAAGGATATGCATGGTTGTAACGCGTTTTGCCCCCTCTCCCACCGGGCATTTGCACATTGGGGGTTTGAGGACGGCTCTGTTTAATTATCTCTACGCTAGAGGATCGGGAGGAAAATTTTATCTGCGCATTGAGGACACGGATTTAGCGCGCAATAGTCAAGAAGCTACAGAGGCGATTTTACAAGCCTTTGAATGGGTGGGGCTAGATTTTGATGGGGAGATTCTTTATCAATCCCAACGCTTAAAGTTGTATCAAAACTATATCCAACAACTCTTAGAGGCAAGCAAGGCGTATTACTGTTACATGAGCAAGGAGGAGTTAGAGGCGTTAAGGGAGAGTCAAAGAGCACAGGGACAAACTCCCCGCTATGATCGCCGTTATAGGGATTTTACAGGCACGCCCCCACGAGGGGTTAGCCCTGTGGTGCGCCTGAAAGCCCCTTTGCAAGGAGAAATCGCCTTTACAGATGGGGTAAAAGGCGTGGTGGTGGTGCAGGCTAGAGAATTAGACGACTTTATCATCGCGCGCGCAGATGGCACGCCCACTTATAATTTTGTAGTGAGCATTGATGACGCATTGATGGGAATCAGCGATATTATTCGCGGAGACGATCACTTGAGCAACACGCCTAAACAAATCCTTATCTACCAAGCCTTAGGGTTTAAATTGCCCAATTTTTACCATGTCCCCATGATTTTAAACGAGCAGGGGCGCAAATTGAGTAAGCGCGATGGGGCGATGGGGGTGATGGATTACAAGGCTTTGGGCTATCTTAAAGAGGCTTTGCTGAATTTCTTAGCGCGCTTGGGTTGGAGTTATGGCGATCAAGAGATTTTCACTCTAGCAGAATTGCTAAAGCTCTTTGATGCCAAAGATTTAAATAGCGCGCCTAGCTGTTTTAGCCCCCACAAATTAGACTGGCTCAATACCCACTATCTCAAAGCCACCTCTAACGCCCAATTAGAGATACTTTTAAGAGATTTTGATCTACCCCCCGCCTTTGATCATCTTAACGCGCCCCAAAAGGATATGCTATTGAGCGCGCTCAAAGAGCGTTGCACGACTCTCAAAAGTCTAAGTGTGGGCATGCATGAGGTGTTAAGCCCCCCTGCTAGCTATGATTCTATTAAAAATCCACAAGCCAAAGCCCTGCTAGAAGACTTTATGCGCGCTTTAAAAGAGACATCTTTAGATAATTTAGAAAATACCCAAACCCTCTTGCACGCCTTTTTAGAGTCGCACGCGCTCAAACCCGGGGCATTCATGCCCGCCTTGCGTGTAGCGCTCTTGGGCAAGAAGGGAGGGATCGATCTCAAACAAGCCTTATTTGTGTTAGGCGATCAAGCTCTAGAACGCCTGCAAACTTTCTTAGCGCGCGCCTAGTGGCGGTGGCTACGCACAAAATCCACTAACTCTCTGGTGTCAATCGAGAGGGTTACAAATTGCTGGAAAGTGGTGTACCATTTGCCCCCCGTGCCATTCAAGCTATGCCCATCGCCCCCACCCATGAAGTTAAAGAACGCGTCCGCGCGCAAGCTCATAAATTTGTTCTTATAGACATAGTAGAGCGCGAGGCGTTGGAAATTAGGGGCGTGGTACCAAGGCAACCCGGTGTAGAGCGCGCGCCCATAGGTAGCATAAAATTTCATTTGGGGCTTGTCTGAAAAATAATACTTCTCATAGAAACCAAAGCCCTTGTATTGGACTACAAAGTCAAATTGCCCCCCAAAGCTATTATACCACTGGCTAGGTCCACACTTCACCCCAGAGCGCACACAATAATGCTCTTGTTCGGACATCGTGCCAAAGGCAAAAGAGATTTTATCCATGTAGGGCATGAGGCGTTTGAGATCGGTTTTGATATAACCATAGTAGTAGATGCGATCGAGCACTGTGGGGTTAGCATATTTGCCCGGCACACCCCCCTGAGGTTCCCCGCTAAAATAGGGGTAACCATTGGGCCACAAGGGGGTATCATCGTGCGCATTCATGTAGGAATTGCCCCCAAAGGGGTATTTATCGCCCATGCTATAGGGGCTGGTGTTGTGGAAGGCTACAATCCTGCCCCCAAAGCCCAAATACCCCTTTAAAAAAGACCATTCGGTAGAACCAAAGTAGAGCATTTGATTCATATTGTAATTCTTCTTAGCCGGACCATTGTTCCAGTTGCGCCCCCCATACCAGTCTATGATGAACTCCGCCCAGCCATTCCAAGCGCGATTAGGATTGTAGGCGGGTTTGTATTGCAACATCGCCCCTCTAGCAGTAGGGTCTTTAAACCAAAAGAGTTTCTTAAAGGCAGCAAGCGGGTAAGAAGAAATGGAGTAAGTTCTAGGGATGATGCCCACATAGGCTCTAAAATCCTTCCACGCCCCATTATAATACATCGTAACCCCCCAAGAGTAGGGAAAATAGCTGTAGTGCGTGTGCAGGTTTTGGATAAACCAGCCCCCAAACATTAAAGATTGGTTTTTATCAAACTGAATCCCAATTTCGGGCATGATTCGATTCTTCATGTTCACTAGGCTATTCCAGTAGGGATTCTCTTTGCCGGCCAAATTGTAGGTAAAACTGACGAATTTGAGATCGTAGGCAAAGCTAGCCGCCTGCCCTCCTGCTAGCATCGCTCCCCACAGCACCACGCCATATGGCAAAACCTTTAATGCCTCTAAACCTCTCATAGCACACCTCAAGTTCATAATTCATTTAAAATAGAATCAATATTTTACAATAATAATAATAAAATAAATCTTAATACACTTTATAGGACTATTGAATCCATGTATACCACTATACTATCTAATCTATGTGTAACGCGTTTCTATAAGTGTCCTCTTAGTCTTTGCGCTCAAGGGTTATGGTATAAATCCTTTAGGACAATAAAAGGAAGCGCTATGACATCTAGCCCATTGCCCCCCCCAACCAAGCCAGAGTATATTTTACTGGGCACTTGTGGGCATGTTGACCATGGCAAAAGCGCGCTTATCAAGGCGTTGAGTGGGTTTGATGGGGACACCAGCGCGCAGGAGAAACAAAAGGGCATGACGATTGATTTGAGCTTTTGTAGCGTGCAAAGCCCCCAGCGCACTCTAGGTTTTGTGGATGTGCCCGGACACCACAGTTTGCTTAACACGATGATCTCTGGGAGTTTTGCTTTAGACATGGCTTTGCTTGTCATAGATGCTAACGAGGGGATCAAGGCACAGACTTTAGAGCATGTCCTCATCTGTTCTCTTTTGCAAATCCCTTGCTTGGTGGTGCTCACTAAAGTGGATAAATGCGCACACACCCAGAGCTTAGAACAAGAGATTTGGCACACCCTGCAACGCCACCAAGTACGCTGTGTTGCGCTTTTCAAGTGTAGTATTTACGACCCCTCTAGTATAGAAGCCCTGAAACGCTTTTTACTCCAGCACCCCTTTAGCAAAAAAACCCCCCAAAACGCTCTGAAAGACCTATTTAGACTCTATATCGATCGCGTGTTTGTAGTGCAGGGTAGGGGGGTGGTGGTGAGTGGGACTTTATTGGGCGCGCCGGTGAAAGTGGGCGATCATCTCATCGTGTTGCCTTTGCAAAAGGGAGTGCGGGTGAAAACCCTGCACCAGCATGGCCAAGAAGTGGCGCAGGCGGGCATACACGAGCGCGTAGCCTTGCACTTGGGCGGGATCAAAGCCCAAGAGCTCAAAACGGGCATGCTCTTGAGCCATAAGGGGGTGTTGCGCGCCTTCCACATTTTGGATGCCAAACTGTTAACCCCCCCAGATGCCCCTCCGCTCAAGCACAACCAAATTGTGGGTGTGCAATTAGGCACTCTGCGCGCCCAAGCCAAAGTTCTCTTATTAACCCCCCCCTTTGTTACCCTTATTGTGGATCAAAAGCTCTTTGCATGCTATGGGGAGCGCGCGATCTTGAGTTGTCAGGGGCGTGTGTGGGGTGGGGCTTTGATCTTAAACCCCATTGCCGATCCACTCAAAAAACACCTCAAGCACGCTTTACTCTGTGCCCTAGAAGCCCAAGACTTCTCCCAAGCCTTCGCGCTTTTAAGCCAAGCGCACCAAAAGGGCTTTGGGCTCTTTTGTAGCGTGCAACGCTTTGCTCTTAGCCATGCCCTAGCCCTAGAAATCGCCAAACAAGTCCCCAACACCATTGTGGATACCCAAGAGATGGTGATTTACCCCACTAGCGCGCTATCTAGCCTAGTGCGATCCCTCAAAGCCACTTACGCGCGCAATCCGCACGCCTTATTGAGTGTCAAGGGGGTTTGTGCCAAGCACAGCCATGTCAGCGCGCACCTAGCCACTTTAGCCTTCCTTGCCTTAGAACAACAGCACTTCTTAAGCCACGCCCGTGGGTTGTGGATGCGCCAAGGGGTTAAATTAGAGCAACTCCAAGATAATTTGAAAGCCCAACTTTACAGTTGTATCCAAAATGGGGGCTTTGCTCCCCAAGCTCCCTACAATCTCTACGATGCCCTAGATGTGGATCGTCAAGCTGGTGATGACGCGCTCAAAGCCCTCTGCTACGCCCAAAAGGTCGTGCGTTTGTGCCATAATGTCTTTGTGGATAAGCAAGTTTTAGAGCGCGCTGTTTTGTTGATGCAAACCCTCTTAAAGCAACATGGGTATTTAGACATCGCGCTTTTAAAAACCCATGTAAACTTGTCGCGCAAGTTTTTGATCGCCTATTTGGAGCATTTTGACACCTTGGGGATGAGCACTAATTGCCATGGCAGACGCCAAGCCAAGCCTTAGGGCAGCCACTTTTCTATAGGGTGCAATACCTGTGTCCCAAAATCGCTTTTGATCTCCACACGCAAGGGGTCATCACAAAAGACTTCGTAGCGCATTTTCTCATGCAATAAGAGGGTGTAGCTAGGTAAAATGGGCAAGAGCGCGCACCGGTCTGCATTCAGACTAATGTGGTTGATACGCACCCTCTCTACTAGGGCTTCAATCTCTAGCACCCGCTTAAAGCGTTTAGCTCCATAAGCACGCGTCCAAGTCAAATAGGGGAGCTCTTGGGTGTAGAGAGTAGCGCTTAGGGGGAGGGGAGGGGGTTTTTTTTGCAAGAGTTCTTCGCCCGTAGGCAGGGCTTGCGCGCCCAACACCAGCAAGCCCACTAATAAGAATCTAAACACGACTATTCTCCCTCAAGACCTCTATCCAAAATGGAGTGGAGTTTTTCAATATTTTGGGGGGCGGTGGAGAAAAAGATTTCCACGCGGTTATTGCGCATGCGATTCTCCACGCTATCATTGGGGGCGATGGGATTGTTTTTGCCATAGGAGGTAAAAGAGAGTTTTTGGGGGTTGATCCCATCTTCAATCAAAGCGCGCATTACCTTAGAAGCGCGGCTAGCGGCTAATTCATAATGATCTTTAAAGCGCACTCTAGGGGGGATAGGGGTGTTATCGGTATAGCCACGCACATTAATTTGCACTTGGGCGGGCAGGGCGCGGATGATGCTAGCGATTCGCACAATGTATTCGCGCATACTAGCGTTGATAGTGTCGCTATAGGGATTGGTAAAAATCAAGCTGGAGGGGAGTTTGAGAATCGCCCCCTGATCGGTTTGCTCTAGCACACTCCCCTCTCCTACTTTTGTGATCGTGGCTTGTGAGCGCACAAGTTGTTCGCTAGCACTGCGCTCTTGGGTTACATCGTTTTGCAAATCCCCGGGAGCGGGGGGGATGGGGATGACAGGCTGCACCGCATCGGGGACGGGAGCGTAGTCAAAGATTTTAATAAATTCTTTTTTGAGCGCCTTGACTTTAGCCTTATTGACTACCGAGATCGCATAGAGGGCGATAAAAAGGGCGAGTAAGAGGGAGAGAAAGTCCGCGTAAGGCACTGCCCAGCGTTCCCCAGCCGGGCATTCTACCTTTTTGCCTTTTTTCTTTGCCATTATTCAAACATGGATTTTTTGGGCTCACCCGGGGCGATGTAGTTGAGTAACTTCATCTCCAAATCCCTAGGGTTGTCCCCATTGGCAATCCCAATCACGCCTTCTAAAATCACGATCTTTTCCTTGAGAATATCCTTAGACTTGTTTTTAAGCTTGTTGCCAAAAGGACCAAAGAGCGCATAAGAGCACATGATCCCTGTTACTGTGGCTGTAAAAGCCCCTGCGATCCCCAGGGCCATCTCTTGGGGGTTGTCTAACTTCTGCAAGGCTAACATCAAGCCCAAAACCGCTCCCACAAGCCCAAAGGTGGGCGCGCTCTCCCCAGCTGTGATCCAATAGTGGGCTGCCCCATGGTAATACTCCTCTAACTCCTCAATCGCCACTTCTAGACTCTCTTGCACGGATTTAATGTCCTTACCATCCACAATCATGGAAAACCCATTGCGCGCAAAATCGTCTTCAATTTGGGCGACTTTAGATTCTAGGGACAACACCCCATCTTTACGCGCCATTGTGGATAATTCTACAATGCTTTTGATGGTTTCTTGCAAGTTGATCTTGGGGTTGAGAAACACAATCTTGATCTCTTTATAAGCCGCTTTGACATGGTGGGCATGGGTCCCCACCATCGCCGCGCACAGAGTCGTGGGGATGATGATGATGAGAGAACTCAAATGCACTACATGCACCGGGTTACCCCCCTCTAAAATATCGCCCACGCTGATCGCGACAATAGCAAAGATCACACCAAGCACAGAGGTTAAATCCATAAATGCCCTTTCTTATTGCTTTACTGGGGGTAGTCGCTTAAGCGCGTGATCCCTTGATCGCCACACACACGGCACTGCGGGTTTTTCTTCACGCCCACGCGTCTAAAAACCATTCCCTTTGTATCCACCCCTAGCAAGGTGTCTGTGAGTAAGGGGAAACCCAAGAAATATTTGATCGCCTCAGCCGCTTGGATACAGCCCAACAAGCCGGGCAACACCCCAAAAAGCCCGGCTTTAAAGACAGAATTGAGGGCAGGGTCTGGGGGGGTGTCAAACACACACGCAAAACACGCGCTTTTTTTAGGCAAGATCGTCATGGTCTGTCCACGGTGTTTTAGCACACCGGCATGGCTGTAGGGCTTGTTCTCCAACACGCACGCGTCATTAATGAGGAATTTACTGGCAAAATTATCGGTCGCATCAATGATAAAGCTATAATCTTTGATGATCTCTAGGGCGTTGCTGGCATCTAACTTAGTGAAATAGGTGTCTACGCGCACTTCTGGATTGAGGGCTAACATCTTGCGCTGGGCAGACTTGACTTTAGAGGCGTTGATTTCATCGGTGGTGTGGATGATCTGGCGTTGCAAATTGCTAAGTTCAATGATGTCAAAATCCAACACCCCAATACGCCCCACACCTGCGCCAGCCAAATACATCAGATTGGGCGATCCTAGCCCTCCCGCGCCAATGACTAAAACGCTCGCACTCAAGAGTTTTTCTTGCCCGGCCTCTCCCACATCTTCAAGCATCAAATGACGCTCGTAGCGCTCTCTTTGCGCGTCATCTAACATGCGTATCCTTCCATAAAAAATTAGAGATGGGCAATCCACGCCTTCATATGGGGTTGTTCTTCTTTAAGTGTCGTGGGTTGTCCGTGTCCGGGATAGAGGGGTTTATCACAAGGGCTTTCAAGATTTTCAAAGCGAATCAGGGAGTCTTTCATGTCTGCGCAATTGGAGTAGGGAAAATCGTAACGACCGATACTGCGGTGGAAAATAAAATCTCCGCTGAAAAACACGCCCTCCATCTCCACCATGCAACACCCCGGGGTGTGTCCGGGGAAATGCCAATAGGTGATGGGGATATTGGCGACCTCAAAGGTGGTGCGCGCCCTCTGGCATGCCACGGGGCAAATCTGCTCTGCTAAACAGGGAGTGAGCCCTAGAGAAAAGCAATCGGTAGTGAGCATGAAAACATCATCCTTGGGAGCGAACAAGGGCACATGGGGCCAAACTGTTTTGAGCGCGTGCGCGTCCCAAATGTGATCGTAATGCCCATGCGTGATGAGAATTGCCAAGGGTTTTTTAGCGTTCTCAAGCACCCAAGCGCACGCCCCCATACCCGGATCCACGATAAAATCCCCCTGTTCTAGGGACGCGATATAACAATTCGTCTGGGTGTTCCCAAAAGCCTGCACCTTGATTTGCATCACAATCCTTTGCCGCCATTCTAGCAGATTTTTACTAAAGCTACCAAAGCTACCTAAGTGAGGATACACACCTCTTCTTGCAATAAAATCCCAAACGCTTTAAAAACCCTCTCCTTGGCAAGCGCGATCAACTCTAGGGCTTCCTCAAAATGCGCCCCCCCTAGATTGATTAAGAAATTAGCATGCGCGCTAGAAAAACCCACCCGCCCCAAGTTAAACCCCCTAAGCCCCACAGCCTCTAACAATCTGCCGGCAAAATCCCCGGGGGGGTTTTTAAAGCAACTCCCAAAGCTGGGTTTTTTAGGGTGGCAGGCGCGCATGCGTTTGCATTCTTGAAAAACACTCTCTCTAAATCCATGTTTTTTTTGCAAGCGCACCCCAAAAACCACCCCCTCAAACGCGCTAAAGCGATAAGATAGCCCCAAAGCTTGGGAGTCTAACCATGCCCCATTGATATTAGCCTGCAAAACAACACCGCTCATCTGGTAAGCCTTCATGCCTGCATTCATCTTAAGCAATCCACCCACGCTCCCGGGCAGAGCACCCAAAAACTCTAGCCCCCCTAAGTTATGATCCCTAAAATACTTAAAGAGTGCTTGCGCGCTGGTTTTTGCCCCCACTTCTACAAAACTCCCCCTATCTTCTATGTAGTCAAAACAGCGATCCAAAATCGCTAAATTTTGTGCGTGAGGGGAAACTAAGAGATTATTAGCCAAACCCACCATCTGTACCGCATAATCCCCACGCTGGCGCAATAAAGCCACCTCAACCCTGCCTCCGATCTTCACGCTGGAGTATTTAGAAAAATCCAAGATCACAACGCCCTTTCTAGAATTTTAAGCTCTTAAGACCTCTCATTATAGCAAGTTTAAGATAAGCTGTGCTACAGTCAGTGAGCATAGCTTATTGGCTATGAATTCCTACATAAAGGACATCTATGAGACAGTTGTGCGCCAACGCGCTAGAACCCCCCTTCAATATTCTTAATAAAGGATTGAAATGAAAAAAATACCATATGAAAAGACTCAGCGTATTTATGAACTCAGACAACAAGGTTTGACTCAGGCCAAAATCGCCCGGCATGAGGATGTGGGAGTCTCCCAAGCCACAGTGTCTAAGCACCTTGCAGAACAGGCATATCTTAAAGAGATCCAAAGTAAGGACGAAGAGCTTAGGACTACTAAAAAAGAGCTTAGGGTTGCTAAAGTTGAAATTGTCGGGTTGAAGGCCACTATTTCTCTTATCGAGTCCGATTTACAGCTTGTTAAGTCCAAAATTGAGGAGCTCGAATCTGAAGAATAGGTGGCTACGCGGTTTCTTGCTCCAAATCTCCTCCACCTGCGGAGGATTTTCGGACTTGTGTCTACTTTTTACCTCTTAAGAAGCAATCTTAGGAATGAGCTTAAATAGCATGCTAGCGTAGTCTAAAAGCATGTTGAGCATCCAAGGCATGGTTAGGATAATCACGGCGATCACGGCGAGGATTTTGGGCACAAAGGATAGAGTCATTTCGTTAATCTGGGTGGTGGCTTGGAATATACTCACCAAGAGCCCCACCACCAAGCCCACCAAGAGCACAGGCAAGGAGATCATCAAGGTAATTTTATAGGTTTCAATGGCAAGCTTCATCAATTGGGCTTCCACAAACACCCCCTACATAAATTCTTGCAGACAATTAGCCCGTTGCATCCACGCGCACAAATCCTTCCACTCTTGGGCTTTTAGCATGTCTTTGGTGCGTTGCATTTCTGCAATGAAGAGTTCCAAGGCTTCTAGCAAATGGGTTTGGTTTTGTCTAAAAATGTCTTCCCACATCTGCGGAGCACTCTTAGAGAGTCTACTCATATCCCTAAACCCTCCAGCAGCCAAAGAGAGGATATTTTGTGGGCTTTCTTGGGCTAACACCACATTAGCTAGGGCATAACTAATAGCATGGGGTAAGTGGCTCACAAAGGCGACATGCCGATCGTGATCTTGCGCGCTCATTTTCACCATCTGCATGCCTAATGCGCTAAAAACTTCTTTGGCGCGTTGCAAGTGGGTTACCCCACTTTGTTCACAATCCACCAAGATCACGATCTTGTGTTTATACAGACCTTTCAAAGCGGCTTTGGGTCCATGAAACTCTGTCCCACACATCGGGTGGCTAGCCACCACTTGGGGGCGCAAAGTGCTAGGGATTGCGCGCACAATTTGTTCTTTAGCCCCACCTAACTCAATGATGGTGCTGGTGGGCGTGCTTGGCAAGTGGGTTAAGATGTGGATAATCCCCTCCACAGGAGTCGCCAAGATGAGCAAGTCGCATGTTTGTATCTGGCTAAACTCCACACATTCCTCAACCAACCCCAAACTCAAAGCCATTTGGGCGTGCAAGACATTGCGATCAAAACCCACCAGACTTTTGATGCCCAGTTGCGCGCGCACCTCCTGCAAGGCTAAACCCATAGACCCCCCCATTAACCCCAAGCCCACAATACCTACACGCATTAGGGCACCAAAGCTATTTCTAGCACATCTTCAATATGGCGCACGGCTTTGATCTCCATATTCTCTTGCACCTCTGCGGGGATGTCTTTTAGATCTCTGTGGTAGTTTTTCTCAGGGATCAAGGCGGTTTTGATCCCCGCCTTGTAGCTGGCGATCAATTTTTCTTTCAGCCCTCCAATGGGCAAAACCCGCCCGCTCAAAGTCAGTTCGCCCGTCATCGCCACATCGCAACGCACTCTCCTATCGCATAAAATAGAAGCGATGCTAGTAGCCATCGTGATCCCAGCACTGGGACCATCTTTGGGAGTTGCCCCTTCGGGCACATGCAAGTGGATGTCATAGAGCTGGTAAATCTTGCCCTCTTTGGGCTTTTTCTTTTTGGGGACCAACACTTCTTCATCAAGGCGCGATTTCACCACCGAGTGCGCGATGTAAGCCGATTCCTTCATCACCTCGCCCAAGCTCCCCGTGAGTTTTAAATTTCCCTTGCCTTTGAGTTTGATCGCTTCAATTTTAAGCACATCTCCGCCCACACTTGTCCATGCCAAACCATTGACAATCCCTATAGCGTCCTCTTGATCGATAGGGTCGATCTCAAAGACGATCTTGTCTAAAAATTCGGGGACATTGTCTGTTGTGATATGGATTTTGCGCTGTCTTCTAGATTTGGGTGCTTCTTTTAAGGCTTTTTCCTCACTGCTGTGTAAAATTTTCTTGGCGCACTTGCGATGATACTTGCTAGCGCACGCCTCAAGCTACGCACCCCCGCCTCACGGGTGTATTTTTCAATGATGAGTTTGATCGCCTCTGGGGTGAATAACACTTCTGTGGGTTTGAGCGCGTGCTTTTTGAGCTCTTGGGGGATCAAGTAATTGCGCGCGATCTGCTCTTTTTCTTGGGGAGTGTAACTAGAAACGGCGATAAATTCCATGCGATCCCTTAAAGGGGGGGGGATCGTGGTGGTGTCATTGGCGGTGGCAATGAAAATCACTTGGGAGAGGTCGATGTTAAAATTGGTGTAGTAATCCCTAAAACTGGTGTTTTGCTCAGGGTCTAAAATCTCTAAAAGCGCGCTGGCTGGATCGCCACGCATGCTTTTATCCACCTTGTCGATCTCATCTAACACCATCACGCAATCCATCTTCTTAGCTTCAATCAAGCCCTGCACAATGCGCCCGGGCATAGAACCTAAATAAGTGCGCCGGTGCCCCCGTAATTCATTGACATCTTCTAGCCCACCCAAGGCGATGCGAATCAAGGGGCGTTTGATAGCTTTGGCGATGGAATTAGCTAGACTGGTCTTACCCACCCCCGGAGGACCATAGAAGCACAAAATCGTGCCCTTAGTCTCCTTACTCTCCGTCTGGCGTAAGCGCAAGAGCTCCATCGTGGCGAAGTATTCTACAATGCGTTCTTTGGGTTTTTCTAGGCTGTAGTGATCGGCATTTAGCTGTTTTTCTACATCTTTGATAGAGAGTTTTTTTTGGCTGTATTGCCCAAAAGGGATGTCTAACACCCACTCAATGTAATTTTGCAAAATCCCCACATCGGAGCTATCTTGGTGGATACGACTCAAGCGTTCGATCTGTTTTTTGATCTCTTTGTGGACTTCTTTAGTGATGAAGGGTTCGATCGCGCTGAGTTTTTGGGTGTATTCTTGGATCTCTTCATCACGCTGTTTGTCCACGCCCAATTCTTTCTGGATTTGCTTGAGTTGCTCTTTGAGGAAGTATTCCTTATTCACCTGCTCCATTTTGCTATGCACTTTACTCTTGATCTCTTTTTGTAGTTTTTGGGTTTTGATCTCCTCCATCACCAAATCAATGAGGTCTAAGAGTCTCTCTTCGGTGTTGTCGTTAGCAAAGAGTTTATAAGATTGATCTTTTTTAAGGCGCAGGGCGGAGGCGATTAAATCCACAATGCGATTGGGATCGCTATTGTCCTCAATGGCACGCAAGAGATCGGGAGGGAAGAATTGGCTGACATTAGCCAAATTGCCCACCTTCTCCTTGAGGATTTCTAAAATCGCGTTGGTTTTGTCGTGATCGTAGTCTTTATAGGTGATCACATCTACCATCGCCTCTAGGGGGTCATGGGATTGCAAACTCAAAATGCGCCCCTTGCAAATCCCCTGAAAGAGAATCTTCATGCGGTTATCAGGCAGGATCACCTTACGCACAATACTCCCAATGACTCCCACATCGTAAAATTTCTCTTCTAAAGCCTTATCACCGGGGGTGTTCTTAGCGCAACCCACGAAAATGAGATCGTTTTTATCTTGAGTAGCCTTGTTGGCTGCCTTGATATTGGCTTCGCTATTGATGAAAAGAGGGGCGATCATGAATGGATACATGAATGCCTCTTCTTCTACAATCACTGGCACTACACTTGGAAATTTCTCTGTCATATCAACCCTTACCAATTGAATATCGCCACATACCAAGGCATATAAGACTTCTTAGGATGCGTTTCTTTTTCTAGGACTTCGTCCACGCGCTCCAAATAACGCTTCACCCCTTCTTTTTGGTGGCGTTTTTTATAGACATTGGCGATCGCGCGGTTGAGCTCGTTTTGTCCTAAAATGAATTTGACCTGCATATACTCCACCTGATTGATAAAACGGCTATTGGGGTATTTGTCCACGAAGTCATTGAGCATGCCAATGGTGTTAGACATAAATTCTTGATCCTTGCTGTGGTTTTTGAAAGAATAATAGCGCGCTTGGAGTTTGAGGTATTTGAGGTAGTCAATATTGCTCTCATTGCCAAAGCGTTTGATGTATTCATCAAAGTAGTATTCTGCCAAAATAAATTCTTTTTTCTTCAAATGGGCTTGCCCCAGCGCGATCATCGCCACGGGCACTAGGGGCGAATTGATGTGTTCGCTTTGCAAAGAGGAGTAGTAATTGTCCGCGGTTTCCAAATTCATAAACAAAATTTCGCGCAAAATCCCCTGATACCAAAAGATCGCGGGGCGGTTGTAGATGGCATCCTTGCCCTTTTTGGCACAGCCCAACCACAACACCGCACACGCCAACGAAAGCCACAACACGCGCATGTCATTCCTTTGTCCTAAAGCCCTATTATATCAAAAATCCCCCGTTAGAATTGATTTTTAGAGTGGATTGTAGTAAAATCGGGGCTTTACACCATGTGCTAAGGGCGGGAATGTTATTTAGTGTCAAATCCCCCATTTTGGGGTTTGAGCAAGTTTCTAGAATGGAGCTAGAGAAGATTGATGAGATTTTCATGCGCCTGCGCAACGCCGATGACATCGCCCCAACTTTCACTTTAGTCAATCCCTTTGCCCTGCGCGCTTATGAATTTGATATTCCCATGGGTTTGCAAGTTTTACTGAATTTAGACAGCGCGCGCAATATTCTCATCGCCAATATTATGGTGATTCAAACTCCCCTGCAAGAATCCACAATCAATTTCCTAGCCCCCTTAGTCTTTAACTTTGATCACCAACTTATGGCCCAAGTGGTGTTAGATAGCGCCAAATACCCCCATTACCACATTTCTGAAAAGATCGCTAGTTTTTACCACGCCCCAAAAGAACAGGTTAAACCTGAGGAATGCCCATGAAAACACGCCTGCTTGTGGTGGGTTATGGGCGTATGGCGCAAGCCATGTTGCGAGGTTTTGCCACCCACGCGTCCAAGCTAGAGTCCTTTTGTATCCAAATTACCGGGCGCGATCCCAAGAAAATCCGCCCCTTTGTGCAAGATTTGCCTCTTGAAGTGGCGATCTTACCCCCCACTCCCACTTTAGACATTGAAGATGCCATCGTGCTTTTAGCCACGAAACCCTATGGTTTGGAGAGTTTTAAATACAGTGGCATGGCTTCTTTGGTGCTCAGTGTGTTAGCCGGGGTGAGTGTGGGTAAGCTAGCTGGGCACATAAAAAGCCAAGCCTACGCGCGTTGTATGCCCAACATCGCTGCAAGTTATGCCCTCTCTTCTACAAGCCTATATGCCCCCTGCGCTACCCCCGCTAGAGATCGCGCCCGCGCGCTTTTGGAGTGCTTGGGGGGGGTGGTGGAAGTGTCTAGCGAAGCGCTCATTGACGCGTCCTTAGCTACCAATGGGAGCGCGTTAGCCTTTTTGAGTATGGTGGCGCAGGGTCTAGTAGGCGCGGGGGTGCGTGAGGGTTTGGGTTACGATCAAGCCTTCGAATTGGTCGCGCAGAGTTTCAATGGCTTTGCTAGACTACTAAGGGAGAACACCCCCCAAGAGATTATCAACGCCATTTGCACCCCCGGGGGAGCCACCATTGAGGGCTTAAGTGTGCTGGAACAAAGGGCTTTTAAGGGGATTATCATGCGCGCATGCCACGCTGTAGTCAAAAAAGGGCGCACTAAATCAAGCTAAAAGAGAGAGGACATGGAACATAGATTATTCACTTTTGCCGGGTTACTCAGCACGGATCACAATTTCATCATCGGGTTTTACACCATTGTGTGCGCGTTAGCCACTCTCATAATTGGCAAAATCGCCACTAGCAGGTTGCAGATGGTGCCCTTTGGGTTGCAAAATATCTATGAAGCCACCATTGAGGGGATTTTGCATGTGGCTAAAGATGTGATCGGGGAAGATTTAGCCCGCAAGTATTTCCCCCTAGCTGGCACGATCGCCCTTTTTGTCTTTTATTGCAACATGATAGGCATCATTCCCGGATTTGAAGCCCCTACGGCTAATTGGAGTTTTACGCTGGTGCTCGCCCTCATTGTCTTTTTTTACTACCACTTTGAGGGGATTCGCACCCAAGGGCTTATCAAATACTTTAGCCACTTTCTAGGTCCAGTCAAGTGGCTCATCCCTATCATGTTGCCCGTAGAGATTGTTTCGCATCTCTCTAGGATCATCTCGCTCTCTTTCCGTCTCTTTGGCAATATCAAGGGCGATGACATGTTTTTGCTTATCATGCTTTTATTGGTCCCATGGGTGATCCCCATTGCCCCCTTCATGGTGTTGTTTTTCATGGGGATTTTGCAAGCCTTTGTGTTTATGATCTTAACCTATGTCTATTTGGCCGGAGCCCTTATCGTGGATGAAGATCACTAAATGAAAAAAGCAACTCTAATCGCCCTATTGGATTTTTTTGCCGGGCTATTCGTGGGGATCGCGTTGGTGTGCGGGGGTTTGTGCCTGTTTGTCTTTAAGGAAGCGGAGTTGGTGGTGTCTATCTTTTTTGCGCTCTTTGTCTTTGGGTTATTTAGCTTTTTTGCCCTGTTGGCTAAATCTATGGGGGCATTGCTCAAAGACAGCACGCGTGAGCGCATTTGAATCTACAATCCTACTTCATCACCCCCCCTTATTTTGGCGCGTTGACTCCGCGCGATTTTAGAAGTGCCCTTTTCAAAGTCTTGCGCACACACCGCCCCACGCACGCGTGCTTTAGGGTGGATCAAACTAAGCACACCCTACTAAGTTGCTTTGTGTCTACATGCCAAGAGTTTGGGGTGAGTAGCTATGTGAATTTAGCCCACTTGTGCGCCAGCATAGAAACAGCCTTGGGTTTTGGTTTTATAGGCGTGCATGCCAAGGCGAACGCGTTATTGGCTCTAAAGCACATCCCCGCCCATCTGCACAGTTTTTACAGCGCGCACAGCGTCTTGGAAGTGCAAGAAGCCCTAGAACAAGGCGCACACTTGGTAACTCTTAGCCCCATTTTCCCCACTCCTAACAAACCCCCCGCTTTGGGCTTGGAGTATTTGGATCGCCTAAGCCCTACACAAAAGCAACGCGTTTTTGCGCTTGGGGGGATTACCCACAGTGCCCAGCTCCCTTTATTAGCCCACAAAGGGATCAAGGGTTTTGCGGGCATACGCTTTTTTGAATCCAGCTAAATAGTAACACCCCTTTATCTGCCTCCCAGCTAAAAACCCCTTGCTGTAATCCAACATGTTATACTCCATTAAAATGTTCTAGGAGTTGCTAGATGGAGTGGCACCAGATTTACGCCCCCTTGGGGGGCAATATTTGGTTGAGCGCGTTGGTGGCGCTCTTACCCATTGTCTTGTTTTTTGCCTCTTTGATTGTCTTTAAGCTCAAGGGGCACACCGCTGCGTTTTTAAGTGTGGTGCTCTCTGCACTCATTGCCCTTTTTGTGTATAAGATGCCCTTTGTGATGGTGGGGGCTAGCTTTGTCTATGGCTTTTTATACGGGCTTTGGCCCATTGCGTGGATCATCATCGCTGCCATTTTCCTCTATAAGCTCTCTGTTAAATCCGGCTATTTTGAGATTCTCAAAGAAAGCGTGCAATCCATCACCCCTGATCACCGCATTTTAGTGATCCTCATTGGATTTTGCTTTGGCTCATTTTTAGAAGGGGCGATTGGCTTTGGTGGACCAGTAGCCATCACCGCGGCTATTTTGGTGGGCTTAGGTCTTAATCCCCTCTATGCGGCTGGGTTGTGCTTGATTGCCAACACCGCCCCGGTGGCTTTTGGGGCAGTGGGTATTCCCATCACCGCCATGGCTGGGGCTGTGGGTGTGAGCGCGCTAGGCATTAGCGCGATGGCAGGTAAAATCTTATTTTTTGTGAGTTTGCTTGTGCCCTTTTTCATTGTGTTTTTAATGGATGGGGTGCGTGGGATTAAAGAAACTTTTCCAGCCGTGTTTGTGGCTGCCTTTAGTTTTGCCCTTGCGCAGTATCTAAGCTCTAACTATCTAGGTCCAGAACTCCCCGGGATTCTCTCAGCGATTGTTTCGCTCGTAGCGACCGCGGTATTTTTGCGTTTTTGGCAACCCAAGCACATTTTTAGAAGCGATGGCAAGGAGATTACACACGCACACCAACAACACCACATCTGTAAGGTTTTTGTAGCATGGGCACCCTTTATTATCCTCATTATCACCATTGTCATTTGGACTCAGCCTTGGTTTAAAGCCCTCTTTGCTAAGGGCGGGGCATTGGCTTTTTCTAATTTTTACTTTGAATTTGAAAGCATTAGCCAAAAGATTTTAAAAAGCGCGCCCTTTGTGTTGGAGGGCAAGAGCGCGACTAGCCCGGTGATCTTTAAATTGCCCTTGATTAACACCGTGGGGACCTCTATTTTTGTCGCTGCAATTTTGAGCGTTTTTGTGCTCCGTGTCAAACCTAGAGAGGCAGCTAGCGTGTTTGTAGAAACCCTCAAAGAAATGCGCTACCCGATTTTAACCATCGGATTAGTTTTAAGCTTTGCCTTTGTGTCCAATTACAGCGGAATCTCAGCGACAATGGCACTCGCGCTCACCCACACGGGTAAAGCCTTCACTTTCTTCTCACCCATCATCGGCTGGGTGGGCGTGTTTCTTACCGGGAGTGATACAAGCTCTAATCTGCTCTTTGGCTCACTCCAACAGCTCACGGCTAATAATCTTAAAATCCCTGAGGTGCTCACCCTCACGGCTAACACTGTGGGAGGCACTTTAGGCAAGATGATCAGCCCTCAAAGTATCGCGATTGCATGCGCGGCAGTAGGGTTAGCGGGCAAAGAATCCGATCTATTCAAATTCACGGTGAAATATTCTGTGATCTTTGTGATCTTGATGGGGGTGGCTATCACCATTATTGCCTATGGCTTCCCCCAGATTGTGCCCAATGCCTAAAGCCAAAACCCTAGACTTTTAACAAGAGGCTTAGGGGTTTTGCGCTAGAATGGAGGCTTTAAAAAAGAGTGAAAGGTTGTCGTGGATTACTACGAAGTCTTGGGCGTGGATAAAAAAGCGGATAAAGAAACACTCAAAAAAGCTTATAAGAAACTCGCCCTAAAATACCATCCCGATCGCAACATGGGCGATCAGGAAGCCGAAGAGAAATTCAAGGAGATCAATGAGGCTTATGGCGTGCTAGGGGACGATCAAAAACGCCAAATCTACGATCGCTACGGCAAGGAGGGGTTGCAAGGGCGCGGGGGGGCGGGCTTTAGTGATTTGAGCGATATTTTTTCTAGTTTCTTTGGGGAGGATTCGATCTTTGGGAGCGTCTTTGGCAAACAAGAGAGCCGTTCTAAAATCCCCAAAGACGCGCTGATCTCCTTGGAATTGAGTTTTAAAGAAGCCGTCTTTGGGTGTCAAAAATCTATCAAAAATGTTTACAAGACTCTATGTCAAGATTGCGCAGGGAGTGGGGCTAAAGAGGGCAAACTTAGCACTTGTGGGCTGTGTAAAGGGAGGGGGCAAACTTACACGCAACAGGGCTTTATGACTTTGGCTAGTCCTTGTCCTAGATGTCAGGGCAGGGGGCAGGTTGCTACAGAACAATGCGCGCCCTGCAAGGGGGAGGGTTTTGTCATCGCGCATGAAGAATTTAGCTTAGAAGTGCCTGAGGGCATTGACGGGGGGCAGAGAATCCGCGTGGGGGGGCGGGGGAATGAATACAAAAAGGGAGTGCGGGGGATTTGTATTTGGAAGCGGTAGTGGGGGCGGACGAACATTTCGTGCGTGAAGGCTTGCATGTTTTCATTGAAGTGCCCGTTTTTTTCACTTCCATTCCTCTGGGGAGCACGATTATGGTGCCAGCCCTCAAGCAGGAATTAGAGCTCAAAATCCCCCCCAACACCCCCAATCGCGCCCAATTTGTGTTTAAAAACCAGGGAGTGAAAGATGTCAATAGCACTAGACATGGGGATTTGATCGCTGTGATTAAGATCGTTTACCCGGAACGCTTAGAGGAGAAACAAAGAGAATTATTACTCAAATTACACGAGAGTTTTGGCTACCAGAGCGAACCCTATAAAAATGTCTTTGGGGTGTGTTATGACAAAGTCAAGCAATGGTGGCAGGATTTAGTGAAAAAATAGCAAGGAGTTTTATGGAAAATACACAAAAGGCGACACTAGCCATTTTCGTAGATTGGGAAAATTTGCGTATTGAGTTAGAGAGTATCCAGCGCTACCACAAGGAGTTTGGCGAGCAATTTTTTCGCTTCAACGATCAGGGGCATTTGCGCGCGTTTTTTGCGGCGTTTATGGAAGAGGATGAAGAGTTGATGGAGGATAAAATTTTTTTATATGTTTCTACTCCTCTCAAGGAGTGGGAGGGGCAGATTTTAGATCACAGCCAAGATGGTTACAAGCTAGAGAGCTATAAACAACAAAACCCTGAAGAGTATAAGCAGGCTAGGCGTAAATCCGATATCACTAAGATTTTCAACCAAGAGATGCGCCTGTCTGGCTTTTTTGAAGTGCGCCAAGTGAAACTCAAGGTGGAGTTTGAAGAGCGCAATAGCCCAGAGTATGTAAAGGAGATTGGTAAAGATGTCAAAGTCCCCAAGATCAAGCCTCGTTTAAAGCAAAAGCAGGCTGACACCTATTTGACCGCCGATGTGGTGCGTGTGAGTTGTAAAGAACTGGCTGATCGCATTTTACTCTTCAGTAAGGATACAGACATGGTGCCCCCTTTGGAATACGCTAAAGAGGAGGGGCGTAAGGTTTTTGTCGCCCATATCACCGAGAGTGGTTACTTCGTCCCCAACGCGCTCAAGGAAATAACGGGGAATGCGGGCGTGCGCCAAAGAAATATCAAAGAAATCTTAAGCAAAATCCCCAAAGGGCTCTCCAAACCACCTATAGAAAAACCCAACCGTCCTACCCCCCCTTTCAACGCCCCCCCCTTAAATGGCGTTCTCAAACACCCCTAGAAATTATGCACCCAGTTGAAGAAGATGCTCATCTGGGTTTTATACACAAGGGTTTCAGAAAACCCGCTGATTGTGCCTTTAAAGTAGGTGTTATCAATGACCGGGAAACGCATACCAATTTCAAAACCCTCTGTGCCGATGTTGGTGCGCAAACCGATGTTAATAGGTAATTGGAAAAAGGTGTTGTCCAAGCGCGCGCTACCTCCAGAAGCCTTAATATTATCCGTCAAAGTAACCCACCCATTAGAACCCTGCACTAGCCATGAGCTCCCTGCAAGGATGAGCCCGGCAAAAAGACCGGAGGTGAAATCACCGCTTTGACTCTCATAGAAATTCCATAGTACATCTATCCCCGCGCCATAGATAAAATTATTCAACGCCCCGTTTAAACGGCTATTGCCATGCTGGTAGCTAAAATATTCATAATAACGCAAGCCAAAACGCCGTTTAGCCCCAAAGAAATGCTTGAAGCCAAATTGGATATCCACCCCATACATGTTGCTATCTTGACTACCCATGTTGATGAATTGCTCTAAAATCCCCAAAGTGGGGATGGCAGGACTCACCTCAAGTTGTCTGTAATAACTCAATAAGTCGCGTAATTGCTGGGGTTGGGCTGTGCTCATGGAAGTTAAGCTATTCTTCAACACATTATTGAGGTCTTGTTGTCCCTGCGCGATGTCAGAAGCCCCTTGTAAGAAAGTTTTAAACGCTACACCGCTTGCAAAGGGATCGCTTTGTTGGACTTGCTTAGAAAATGTGTTTAAAAGACTACTGCCCCCCGGATACATGGGCGCAAACAGCCAATACATGCTCGCGCGCAAAACCCGTATATCTCTAAAACTCAAGGGTGTAGGAGAGTGAATCAAGGTGTTAAAGGGAATCATGCCTAGACCCAAAGTGCCATCCTGACCTGTATGGTGCGCGCTGTTTTTACTCATGTAGTCAAACAACACCTGCCCGATATTTTGTTGCGTGATCACCACTCCATCATAAGTCGTGCCCGGTGGCAAGACTTTTAAAATGGTGGAGATGGCTAAATTAATGGAGTCGGCATAAGAGAGGGCGTTGATCACATTTTGCATCTGGGCTTGGCTGACAAGACAGCCCTTTGTAGCGCATGAACTATCCTTAACAATTCCCTCTATAACAGCGATCTGGCGCGCAGCCGCGGCGATGTCTGCCTTGCTTGCGCCGGGTCTAAAGAGTTTGTAAAGTATAGAGCTTTGGGTGCTAGGGCGCAAAGACTTCAAGGCTCCGGGCGCATTGGAGTGTTCGATGGTTTGCATGCGTGAGAACTCAAACCCTATATCGCTATAAAACCCATTGCTCTCCGCGCATAAAGAACAAAAACCCATTCCAATCCAAGACAATGTCTTTAAAACGGGTTGTTTCATAGTGATCCCTTATCGCTGGGGGGGGGGGTAACAAGCACCAAATCACACCTCCAACGGGTATAAATCTAGATCGCCATGATAAAACTAAAATCTTAAAAATAACTTTTAGGGGCTAATTTATGGGCTCTAACTCTCTTTGAGTTGCTCTAGGCGTTCTTTCTTGCTACCAATATCTGTGATCTGAATCCCAAAATTCCCATCGATAATCACCACCTCGCCCTTAGCGATCACCTTGTCATCCACTAAAATCTCTAAGGGATCATTGACCATTTGGTTGAGTTCGATCACACTCCCAATATCCATGGACACCACATCTTTTAAGATCATCTTCTTTTGCCCGATACGCACCTTGACATTGAGCTTAATGTCTAAAAGCATGTTAATGTTACGCACTTCCACTTGTTCTAGGTGGTTATTATCCCCTTCTGTGCGTTCACTCTTGGGCACCACGGGGAGATTAGGCATGGAGGGAGAGTGTTTGATCTTAGAGGTGTTTTGTGGGGCAACTTTCTTTTTGAAGAGGTCAATGAAAACCCCGCCACAGAAAATAAAAAAGCTAGATTTCACACTCCCTAATTCAAACCCAAATTCAAAGCCATCGCTATAAGGGTCTAGCAAGGAAGCGTCATGCGCGTCCACGGCTTCACTCACTTCAAAGGACAGCTTAGGGATCACTTCTTGGGCTTGCAAAGCGGTGGTGAGCGCGCCAAAGATATTCGAACCAATCTCCTTGATTGCATCTAAATCGTCTGTCTCTAAATTCTCTTTGCTAGTTCCCTCGCCCCCTATCATCATGTCCGCTAACGCGGTCGCCATAGGCACGGGAAGGGCTAGAGTGATGGTTACATTGGTTTCGGGCTTGACTTGCACCACCACAGAGGCATGTTCTATAAAAATAAAATCCCCCACCGAAATTTCGTTTTTCAATTCTATCGCTGGAGTTTTGCCCAATAGCCCGCCTAGAGTGGAAGTGCATTCTTGGACAAAAATCTTTAAAAAATCCTCTATCATTCCTCTTCCTTGCGAATATTGCCGATCTTGATCTTGCGTTGATTCTCTAGCACTTCTAGCACCTCTTTAACGCGGTCTTTTTCTGTATAGATCACTTCTTTAATTTTGATCGTCTTGCGGTAACCCTGGTAGCCCACCGTGGCTAAGTAGCGTTCCTTTTTGTCAATATTAACCACCACCGTATCATTAGCCACCTTGTTAAGACGCAAGGTATCCCCCACAACCAAGTCCAAAACCTCTTTGAGAGTGAGCTTCACACTCCCCAAAAACGCCGAAACATCTACACTCGCACCGCCCACCAAGGCTTGTAATTCTTTATTGCGACTCTTTTTGGAACTGGTTTCTGTGAGCATCACATCGCGATTCCCCATTTTAGATAAAATGCCTTCAATGGAGATCACTGGGTAGCACAGATTCATCATGCCCCTAGAATGCCCGATCACAATCTCCATCACCACCATGATGACGATTTCGTTTTGCGCCACGATCTGCACCACATTCGCGCTGGATTCCTTAGCGTCAATGGTGGGAAAGAACTCTGTTACTGGACTCCAAATGTCTTTGAGAATCTGCATCACCTGCTTTAAGATGGTGTCTAGCAAATTGAGCTCAATGTCGCTAAATTCGCGGGTTTGATCGTAAGAGCCTCCCTTGCCCCCTAATAGGCGGTCGATCATAGGAAAGACGATGCTAGGATTGACTTCTAACACCCCCGTGCCCCCCACTGGCTTCATAGAGAAGACATTAAAACTTGTGGGGCTGGGTAAACTCATCAAAAACTCCCCATAAGTCATTTGATCCACGCTGTGGAGCTGGATTTCTACAATGGATCGCATGATGGCAGAAATTTGGCTAGAAAGGCTACGCGCCATTTTATCATGGATACTTCTAAAGGATCGCAACTGTTCCTTGCTGACCCTATTGGGGCGTTTGAAGTCGTAGAGAGTGATCTGCTTTTGGGGCATGATCTCTTTTTTCTGGAGGGTGTTGACATCCTCTGATTCGTCTACAACCTCTAGGAGAGCATCGATTTCTTCTTGGCTTAGAATATCAGCCATAAGTGCCTCCCAAGCTGGAACGGATTTTTTTAATCACTTCCTTGATGATTTGTGAGATTCGAGATTCGGTAACCCCTAAAATCTCTCTAATCTCACCCAAGTGCAACTCCTCAAAAAAATAAAGCTGGATAATGAGCTGTTCACGCTCGGACATGGTCTTTAACACGCTATGCACATGGGCGATGAGCTCTTCTAACTCCAATTTCATGCCAATCGTGTCCTGTTCTATGGCGTTGAATTGCTCATCCATAGGCACATGCGCATAGACATCAGACGCTACTTTGGCTTCCCTAATCTTTTCCAAATCCTCTTGCAATACCTCAGCTAAGTAGCTATCATCGGGTTCATACCCATGTTCGTTATAGTACTTAGACACCTCGTAATCAATGCTTTTAATGAGCTTCCTAGAGGCGCGCGAAACCACATCTAAGGATCGCAAGTAATCTAACATTGCCCCGTTGACACGGGTTTTAGCGTAGCCCCAAAAGGAATCGTTGAGCGCGACATCGTAACGGCGCGCTAGCTTGATTAGCTCTTCAGTGCCCACTGACACCAGATCGTTAAAATCCACAGTGCTAGGGAGTCGTTCTTTCAAGCGGAAAGCCATCGCGCGCACAGCCGGGAGGTATTGGATAGCTAGATCGTCCTGGGTGCTTTGGATTTGCGCGTCATAATTGGATTTCTTAAGCACTTTATTGCTCATCATACTCATAATCATGCACATACTTCAAAAGCGCGTCTATCTCTTTTTCTCTCTCCACAAACTCTTTATTGAAAAGCCCTAATTTGCGTTCCAACTCTGCCTTATTTAAAAAGCGTTTGCGTGGATAAATGAAAGTCATGAAGATGGAGGCGAACAAAAGCATGATCATGTAAAAACCCGCTGTAGACACCAAAGTGCCAAAAAGCACATACTCGGGTTCATCAAACTTGATTAAAGAGAGAATAAGCCCGATGAAAAACCCCCCTACGATCGCAAAATTCACAAAGTTGTCCACTTTCATGCAACCACCTTACAAGTATTTGAGCAAACGCTTGAAAAACCCGATGAAATTGTCCTTAGGCGTTTCTAACACATTGTGTTCCATTTTCATGGTTAAAATTTTAGAAACCTGCCCTATGGCAAAAGAAAAGGTATTAAACGGTTCGCTTTGGCATAGGAGTTTGCGGTTTTTGATGGATTGTCTAAGCGCGTTGCTATTTTGGATATAGCCTAGATAATTCAAGGTCATGTGCGGGATATTCTCTTTAGCCACGCGCTGGATTCCGTTGAAAATCTGCATGGCTTTGTCTGCCGAATCAACCATGTTCACCAGCACAAAGACATCGTCCTTATTCTTAGAGTTGATCTTAATGGTGGTGTAGGCATCGGTGATAGCCGCTGGATCAGAAGTGGTGATCACCACTACGCAATCGCTTGCGCGCAAAAAGGCTTGGGTAAACTCCCCAATCCCCGCCCCTGTGTCAATGATCATGTAATCTAAATCATCTAGCACATTTTCTTCATCTACAAAGCTATCCAAAATCTCTTGGCTCACATATTTAAAAATCTCCTCCCCGCTATCCCCGGGCACCAAGTAAAACCCCTCTTCAATGCGATAGACCACTTCATTAAAACGCGCCTCCCCCCTTAGGGCGTGCAAGATATTCTTGCTGGTTTTAATCCCAAAGATAATATCTAAATTAGCCAGCCCAATGTCCGCGTCTAGCACGCCTACCTTGTAACCGCTCTTAAAAAGGCTATAGCCTAAATTCGCGCTGATGGTGGATTTACCCACCCCACCCTTACCGCTAGTGATGGCAACAAATTTAGTCTTGCCTTTTTTGCTGAAAATACTCCTAGGCTCCATGATGTGCTCCAGACCGCTTGCTTGGTTGTGCGTCATACTCTTTTCCTATCTGGATGGATGAATCCATCTAACATGCAATCCACCAAGTAATCGTTACTCGCCACCAATAAATCCATCGGCACTTCCTGCCCGATACACAAGTAGCTAATGGGCTTTTTGCTCTCATAAACTAAGGAAAACAAATTCCCAAACCCCCGACTCTCGTCTAGTTTTGTGAAGATCAAGCTATCAATTTCTAAGGGGCTAAAGGCTTGATAAATGTCTTTCAAATCCTCGTATTTCGTGGTGAGCGACAACACCAAAGTGGTGTCTATCTTATAGCCATTTTGCGTGAACTTTTTCAAGGCTTCAATTTTCTTTTTGTCATGCTGGGAGTGCCCTGTCGTGTCAATCAACACCACATCACAATACTCCAAAGCCTGCATTTCCTTACTGAAGTCTTCTGAATCCATCACGGTTTCAATGCTAATCTTCATTTTCTTAGCATACCAATTGAGCTGTTCCACCGCCCCGATGCGGTAGGTATCCAAGGTTAAAATCCCCACCTTGTATTTCTTGTCCAGCAATTTAGAATAACGCGCAGCCAGCTTGGCTAAGGTGGTGGTCTTACCCACCCCCGTAGGTCCCACTAGCATTAAAATTTTCTTGTAGCTAGGATCTAAACTCTCATGGCGACAATAAATCATCTTGCGCAAAACCTCTCTAAAATAACGCTTCACCGTTACTGAGTTTTCGCGCATCTTCACAGGCATCATCTCCAAGCTCAAGCGCATGATCTCATCTAAATGCAGTTTGTGCATGCCGCTATTTTTAGCCAAGCGGTAAATCTCAGCAAACTCATGGGGGATCACAAAATTTTGTCCCTTTTCCTCGCTCCATACCATGTTTTGGATGAGTTTGAGATTATCGTTAATCTTGTTGAGTTCACCCTTGATGGAGTGCAACCCTACCCCCTCTTTGTCTTGCTTGAGGGGTGCGCTCTCTTTGGGGGGTTGAGCGCGCCAGCTTGGGGGGCAGGAGGTGGGGGGGGCGGGGTAGAGACTCCGGCAAGCTTGCGCATCTCCTCTAGGGTTTTGGAGAGTTCAATGCTCACTTCTTCTTTGAGGGGTGGGGTGCTCTCTTTGGGGCGAGGGGGGGGTTGCAAGGCGTTCTCTAGACGCTCTTGCATGCTATTGCTCTTGGGTTTGCTCTCTTCTTTGGGCTTGTCCACAGCCACCACCACTTCATAAAGCCCGGGTTCTGTGAGACTCTTCTTGCGAATCTCTTGAGCTTTCACCACTAAGGCGTTGTGCCCATGTTCGCTTTGGGCGCGCTTCAAGGCTTCAGCGGTGGTTTCTCCACTATAAGTATAGAGTTTCATGCCCCCCTCCATGCTAGGCGTTGCAAGAATAAGGGCACAAGCACCGAAGCGCGTTGTTTCCATTTAGGGTGGGGCAGAGTCAAATAGGGCTGTTTATACACCATGCGGTTGAAAAATAGCATGTCAATGTCTAGCGTCCTTGGGGCGTTTTTAAAGGGGCGTTTGCGCGCGCGCCCCCAGCGTCTTTCCAAATAGAACACCAGCCTAAACAATTCTAACACACCCAAAGCCGTGTCAAAAGACAAGGTGGCGTTGGTGAAATCCCTTTGTTTAGTATAGCCAAAGGCCGGATTAAGATACAGTGGCGAGGAGTGCAGGCGCGAAAATAGGCGGTGGCGTGTAAGATACAGCCACAACGCTTCAAAAATCTTTTTAGAATCGCCCACATTACTCCCTATACCCAAAGTCGCTCTATTCTTCAAAGGGTAGGCACGAGCACACTTGCTAGGAAAAAAGCGCGTGTAGACAAGCGTGCATCTCACCCCATCACAAAACCTCAGCCCTAGAATGTTTCACCACCACTAAATCTTCAATACGCACCCCGTATCGCCCGGGGATGTAAATCCCAGGTTCCACTGAAAAAACCATGCCCTCTTCAATAATCATCTCACTTCTAGGTGAAATAAAGGGCAATTCGTGGATGTCCAAGCCGATCCCATGCCCAGTGCTATGGCTGAAAAACTCTCCATACCCGCTTTGCGCGATCACTCCCCGCGCGATCGCATCGATTTGCTTGCCCGTCATACCCGCGCGCAAATTCTCGATGGTGCGCTCTTGGGCTTCACGCACCACATCGTAAATCTCTTGTAAGGTTTTATCCTTGAAACACTGGGTGCGATCAAAGCTAAAATTTTCACCGAAACAGGCGGTGCGGGTGCGATCGGCGCAATAACGCTGGTATTTAATCCCCATGTCTGCCAAAAGCAAATCCCCTTTTTGCAAGCGTGTTTGTGGGCTGGGTAGGGCATGCGGTTTAGCGGCATTGGCGTTGATCGCCACAATGGGCTCAAAACTCAAATCAAGCTCCCCCTCACAAGTCAAAAAAGCTTTGCTCTTGAATTGCAACGCTCTCTCCACTTCTCCTTGCGCGCATGCCCGCGCGAAACTCTCAAACGCTTCCACATTCAACGCTTGGGCGTGTCTGAGCAAAGCGATCTCGGCTTCACTCTTAATGATACGCTGTTTTCTGTGGTAGTCGCTCTCCCCTATGAGCTTACAGCCTCTCAAGCCCGCCTCCAAGCGCCCATAAACATGCACGCTAATCTGTGCGCTGTCAAAATAGAGTTTGGGAGTTTTTTGGGCTAATTCAATGGCTTTTGCCCACAGATCAAAGCTCTCTACCACTTCCACGCCCGCGCGCACGCCCGCGCGCGCCTCCAAAGTGTAGCGCGCATCGGTGATGAAAAACGCCCGATCTTCTAATTGCAAGAAAACCCCATGGTCGCAACTATAGCCACAAGCAAAATATTGGGCGTTCTCATCGGTGGTAAAATGGGGAGCTACACTCAAGCACTTCCCCCCGGAGTGCTGTTGTTTTGCACTTGGTTCTCTTTGATCGCCTTGATCTCAGCTAGCACCTGCATCATGGCAATCAAAGCCACATGGTAGCCATAGTGCCCCAAACCGGTTACCACACCCATGCTAGCCGCCCCCGTGTAGCTAGTTTTTCTAAAATCTTCGCGCGCGAAAATATTGCTCAAATGCACCTCAATCACGGGCATGTCTGCAAGCATGATCGCATCGGCGATCGCCACAGAAGTGTGCGAGAACGCCCCGGGGTTAATAATAATCCCCTCTACCTCGCTCCCCACACATTCTTGGATGCGATCGATGATCTCACCCTCAAAATTGGTTTGAAAAAACTCCAGCTCCAAATCGCTCTGTTCGTTTTGCTTAGCAAAATTCTCCAAATTCTCATGGATTTGATCCAAAGTTACAGGACCATACAGTCTAGGATCGCGATGCCCTAGCATATTCAAATTAGGTCCCTGAATCACCAAAATTTTCATCAAAACTCCTTAGTGTAGATACCCAATTATAGCACAATTACAGCGTAAATTTACGCACGATTTTTTGCAAGTCCTGCGCTGTGCGTTCCAAAACAGCGATTTCTTGGGTATTGCCACTCATAGAGGTGGCAACTTCATGGGCGATCTTAGCGATCTGCTTGATCTGTGTGGCGATATTGGCGATGTCTTGGAATTGGTTTTTAGAATGGATTACCACACTTTTAGCGTCCTCTAGCGAGCTGGTGGCTTTGTTGTAGATAGCCTCTAGCGCGCCGGAGGCTAAATTGGCATGCTCCTGACTCTTGGTGATTTCAGCAACCATGTGTTCCATACTGGCTACAGATTTCTTGGTTTCCTCTTGGATAATCTTGATGATACGATCGATCTCTTGGGTCGCTCCGCTAGTGTGTTCGGCTAGCTTGCGGATCTCATCTGCCACCACCGCAAAACCTCTGCCATGTTCACCCGCGCGTGCGGCTTCAATGGCGGCATTCAAAGCCAATAAATTTGTTTGATCAGCGATGCCCTGAATGAGCTCCGCACTCTGCCCGATGTTTTGGGCATGTTTGTCTAGGGATTGGATCTGCTCTGCGCCCGCGCGCACACTCTGGGTAATGCCCTCCATGCTCTGTGCGGTGTCGTTCACCGCTTCTTTACCCTTTTGACTCAACTCCACACTTTGCAAGGAGTTTTCCTCTGTTTGGGCGATGGTGTTACTCACCCCTTGGATACTATTTTGGACATAACTCATGCTTTTGATGAGCTCTGCAGTCATCTCCTTTTGTTTGTTGGCGTTTTCTTGTGAGATACGCGAGAGGTTGGAAACCAATGCGGATTTTATGGTAATGTCATCAGAAGATTGACCAATCTGTCTAATAATGTTCACCATAGAGGCTTGCATCTCTTGGATGGCTTCTAGGGCACTGCCTGTAGAACACGCGCGCATAGACCTAGAGAGATTGCCCTCAGCAATGGCGCACACAATCTTTTTAATAGCAAGGGGTTCAGCCCCCAAAGAAGCACTAATGTGGCGCACAATCATGATCGCAATGGCAACTCCAATGACAAGAGCTACAAGAGTTAAGGTGATCATCAAGTGGCTAAAGTCGTTAGCGATACTCTTGGCGAGCGAAGTGAGCTGTTTGTTGAGATTCTCCTCATGGTCAATGAAAGCGTTGATCGCGGCTAACCATTTGATGAAGCTTTGGGCTAAATGCTGGCTTAAGAAGTCTGCAGCTAGCTGTGTATCTTGTCTTTTCAGGGCAATGAGTTTTTCAATCTGGGGCACTGCGATGGCATCGATAGCGTTGATTTGGCTATACAAAGCGCGCTCCTCTTGGCTGATGCGCTCCAAGTCATGGGGGTGGGCAAAGAGATTGTCCATAGACTCTTTAGCCACTTTGTAGTCGTTGTAGAGTTTGGTGATCAAGGCGACTTGGGTTTGTAAAAACTGGGGGTCTTTGGTGATCACCACATCGCGCACAGCAATAGAGCGGTCATGCACAGCCCCGCGCATGTTAATAGCGTAGCGTTCCTTGAGGGCGTTGTAGTTTGTGATCTCGCTTAAGAGATGATTGATGGTGCGCACCCGCAAAATACCTATCCCGCTCAAGATCACTATTAAGATAATCACAGCCCCAAAGCCCCCATAGAGTTTTGCGGAAATACTCACCTTGTTCATCATCACCCATCTATTTTTTAATTTTTTCTATGGCATTTCTGTAGCGGTTGATATTGGTGTCTGTTAGCTCCTCCACCAAAGAGCGCATCACTTTGGTGTACATGTCGTTTAAGATCTTGCGGATCGCATCGTCCTTGTCTTTAATTAACTGGGTTTGATCCTCTACGCGGGGCGCGTAAAATCCGCCCGAATTTGTGGCGCGGTAGCTGTAAGTGTGGGTTACTGCTTGGTAATTGCCCACATCCACTCCAAAATTGTGAATCACCCTGCCCGTTTCAGGCTCGAAGAAATTAAACCACACCGAACCCGAACTTTGATCCACCATGACATCTAAATCCTGCTTGGCTGGATCGCTGGTGTTCATTTTCACATCCTCTAGCACGCCCACCCAGCCACTCAAATCCAACACCGCCCATGTCTTGTGCTTTTGTGCGGCACTGAGGGATTGTCTAGTGCTAAAGCGCAGGACTTGATAACCGCGTTTTTGGAAGATCTCTTGGATTTGATCGAGCAGGGCTTCTTGGAATTGCGCCACATAGGGTTTGAGATTATCGCTCACCTGCATATGGGGCGCAAGAAGTCCTATAAAGCGGTTATTGATAGGTTCTTGGACGATCTTGATGGGGTAGTGGAAATCCAAGAGGGTGTCCCCAACGATTTTTTTGGGTTGGTGCTTTTTGGTGAATTTCTGTGCGGGTTTGTGGGCGGTGGGTTCGGGTTTGGGCTTGCTAGCTGGAGTTGGGGTTCTAGAGGGGTGCTTGATGAAAAGACAGCCTGAAAAGGTCAGGGCGATGCCTGCAAATAAAACCCCCTGTCTGATATTGTGCATGAAAAACCTTCAAATGTTAAGATGATGACCCCATTATAACACAGAATGAAAAACTAATCCCCCCCCCCTGCTTTGCTTAGATGGGCAAGACGCGGATATGCTCATCTAGGTGTTCTTGCAAGACCCCTTCAATGGCAAATAAAGTCCCCGTAGCCGCGCTGGCACATCCATCGCATGCGCCCATGTAGCGGATGTAAACATCTACAAAGCCCCCACCCTCTTTGATGTCCAAGATCTCCAAATTCCCCCCATCCATCATGAGCATGGGACGGATGTGTAGATCGATGGTGTGATCGATCGCCTTGACTTTCTGCACCATTGTCATGTCCACAAAGGCTAAATTCCCGCTCAAGGATTTTTGCGCGTTCTCTTTCAGCGCTTCGGCTTGCATTTCTGTGCGCACATCTTTGAGAATATCTACCAAGTAATACTCCCTAGCCTCATGCCCTCCGGGTTTCACACAGCTTTTACAAAAGCCCCCAGCCTTAGTGTATTGGGTGATCTCCTCCACGCTCTTTAGATCATTGAGGCGAATCACTTCCTTAATCGTGCCCAAACTCACCCGCGCGCACTCGCACACGATGATCTCGCTTTCAAAATCCTCCGGATTCTTGCCTAGATACTGCCCAGCAGCTTGCTTAATCACATCATAAGCCATCACCGAGCAGTGCATTTTTTGTCCGGGCACAGCGGGCACATCGGGATGATCCCTTAAGCTATGTTCCACATCTAAATTGGTGATCTTAACCGCGTCTTGCACCCGTTTACCCAAGCACAATTCCACCATCATATCCGAGCTAGCGATGGCTGTCCCACACCCAAAGCTCTTAAACTTAGCGTCCACAATCACATCGGTTTTAGGGTCTACCAACCAGTAAAGGCGCACCGCATCCCCACACGCCTCCGCGCCATAATCGGCTACAATGAGTTTACCCCCCTTAGCCTGCGCTTCCTCTTGCGTAATAACCCCCAAGTGTGTGGGGTTATTCATGCGTCTGCTGACTTCCTTAGAATACGCATCCCATAGCGCGCCACCTAATAAATTGCTCTTTGCCATGCGATCTCCTTAAAACCCGTAGGCGCTAGAAATATTGCGCAGACGCTTCACGGCTTTCCCAAACGCCTCAATGGTGTAGTCAATTTCTTCTGCCCTATTGAAACGACTCAAAGAAAAGCGAATCGCCGTGTGGGCTAACTCCTTGTCCGCGCCAATGGCGACCATCACCGGGTTAGCCTGTAAATCTTCGCTCGCGCACGCGCTCCCTGTGGAAGCAGCGATATTCGCGCGATTCAAATCCCATAGCATCGCTTCGCCCTCAATCCCGCGCACACTCACCAAGGTAGTGTTAGGCACGCGGTAAGTGCGATCCCCAATCACGGACACATCTTTAATGCTCAAAAGCGCGTCCTCTAGTTTGTTACGCAGTGTGGCAACCACTTCCTTCTCATAGTCCAAATTCTCTTGAGCTAAGCGCATCGCCTCGCCCATGCCCACAATGTAGGGCACATTCAAAGTCCCGCTACGCCTTCCGCGCATGTGCTCCCCGCCATGCAAAAGTGGCGTGAGTTCCACCCCTGAGCGGATATATAAACCCCCCACACCCTTAGGTCCGTGGAATTTATGGGCTGAAAAAGAGAGAAAATCCACATGGGCTTTTTGCACGCTAACCGGGATTTTGCCAATGGCTTGCACCGCGTCCGTGTGGAACAACACACCCTTTTCTTTACACACCGCGCCGATCTCCTCAATGGGGAAGATCAAACCGGTTTCGTTATTAGCCCACATCACGCTCACCAAGGCGGTGTCCTGTGTGATAGCCTCTTTAACCTGCTGGGCACTAATTGTGCCTTGCGCGTTGATGGGCAGGTAGGTTACCTCCATCCCCACGCTTTCTAAAAACTCGCAGGTAGCTTGCACGGCCGGATGCTCCACCTCGGTGGTGATGATGTGGTTTTTGCCCTGCTTGAGATACGCGTCAAAATACATGGACTTGAGCACCCAGTTATTGCTCTCTGTAGCGCAGGAAGTGATGATAATGTCGTCCTCATTGCGCGCGCCTATGCCCGCATAGAGTTTGTCAAAGGCATCTAAGATCGCCGGGTGGGTTTCTGTGCCAAATTTATGCAAAGAGTTGGGGTTGCCATACTGGGCACTAAAATAGGGAGCCATAAGGCTCTCTACGGCTGGATCTACCTTAGTGGTGGCATTATTGTCTAAATACACGCGTTCCATGGAGTCTCCTAATAAAAAAATGGGATTGGAAAAAATGGATAAAATCTAATACTCATGGTAAATTTGGTATACCACGCTATCCTTTATGCAATCTTAAGATTCTTGCATAAGCGCGATCAATTCGGGGATACTCACCTCACTCTGTATAATTTCTTCCTCCTCTTGCGCCATGAAAGCCTCCATGCCCGCCTTTTTGGCGATCGCCTCGTCTAATTCTAAATCAAAACCCTGTTGGTAAGACCCGATGCGAATCAAGACTTCATTTTCTTTCAATAGGGCGTAGAGCTTGCGGAATTTGCGCGTGGCTTTGAGATGCTCAAGGGTGCTGACTTCCTTGCTCACCCTTGAAGCTGAATTGAGAATATTGATGGGGGGATAAACCCCATGGTCGGTAAGTTCACGACTGAGCACAATATGTCCATCTAAGATACTGCGGGCTTGATCGGCGATCGGATCTGAGAGATCATCGCCCTCCACTAACACGGTGAAAAACGCCGTGATACTCCCCTTATTCTTTTCCTTGCCCGCGCGCTCCATAAGCTGGGGGAGTAAAGTCAGTGCTGAGGGAGGGTAGCCTTTGCTAGTGGGAGGTTCTCCCATAGCAAGCCCTATTTCGCGCTGTGCCATCGCAAAACGCGTGATCGAATCCATCAAAAACAACACATCATGCCCTTGGTTTTTAAAATACTCCGCCACGCTCATCGCACAAAACGCGCCGTATTTACGCATTAGAGGAGAGTCATCGCTGGTCGCCACCACCAAGACCGTGTTGTCTAAATTGCCCTGTAAATTTTTGTGGATAAACTCTGGGATTTCGCGCCCGCGCTCCCCGATGAGCGCGATCACCTTGATAGGCGCGTTGCAACCGCGCACCACCATACCCATCAGCGTGGATTTACCCACCCCACTGCCCGCAAAAATCCCCATCTTCTGCCCCTTGCCACAGGGCAATAAGGCATCGATGCTCTTAACCCCCACTCCAAACATTTCATCAATCACGCCTCGATCTAAGGGTTTCATGGGCTCTACCATGACGGGCGCGAACGCGTTTGCCCGCACAAACCCTAGCCCATCTAAGGGATTGCCCAAGGGGTCTAGCACGCGCCCTAACAAACCCTCCCCCACAGGAAAACTCAAACCCTCTTTGACAAAGAGCACGCGATCTCCCACCTTGCACCCCTCCACAAAGGAAAAGGGCGCAAAGCCAAATTGCCCTTGTTCTACCACCACCACCATACCTAAGCATTCCTTGCCATCGCTCCGTTCTACCTTCACGACATCGCCCACAGAGGGTAAAAACCCCTGCACAAACACCATGTTGGGTAAAATCTTACACACCATGCCATAGCGCGGCGAGAGATCGCGCACAAGTTGTAGGCGGGCTTTGAGAGTTTCTAAAGACATAATCCTCCAAAGGGTTTTTATTGTGGATTAACGCATATTTAGTTAGAATGAATCCTTATTATACTCAAACTCAAGGAGTTATGGAATGGATTTAGAAACCAAAAGGCTGGATGGAGCCAACGCGCGTATCTACGCCAAGCCTTCCTTACAGGATTTTGAAGACAAATCCAATAAGATCGCCCAAAAGATCGCCAAGAACACCAAAATAGATGGGTTTAGGAAGGGTAAAGCCCCTTTGGAGATCATCAAGCAACGCTACCAGGGGCATATCGAACAAGAATCCCAAAAGGAATTATTGGACTCAGTCTTGCAAGCGGGGGTAAAAGCCCTAGAACTCACTCCCCAGGAGATGATAGGTAGCCCAGCGGTTCTCAAATTCACCAAACAGGACACACATTTTGAGATCGAACTCAATGTTGGTCTCAAGCCCACTATCGATCTCTCTGGTGTGGAGGCTTGTATCCCTAATTTTTCTGTAGCCCAGATTAGCCAAAAACAAATCCAAGATCGCCTTGCGTTATTAGCTAAGGAAAAGTCCACTTTTTCAGACGCGCCAGAGGGCAGTGCTGTGGCTAAGGGGCATGGTGTGGTGATAGACTTCGAGGGTCTTTTAGACAACCAGCCCTTTGAAGGTAACCAAGCGCAGAATTTTGCGCTCATCGTGGGTGAAGGGCGTTTGTTGGAGAGTTTTGAAAAAGAATTAGTGGGGATGAAAGTGGGCGATGAAAAATACTTTGCGGTAACCTTCCCCAAAGACTACACTAACGCCACCCTAGCAGGTAAGGAAGTTTCTTTCCATGCCAAACTCCATAAGATCCAAATCCGCCAAATCCCTGAGATTGATGACGCGTTTGTCAAAGCCGTGCTTAATCAAGAAAAAGAACCCACTTTGGAATTATTGCAAGAAAAGATCAAAGATCAGCTTTTCTTGGAGGCTAAAACCAAGCTCTACAACCAAGAGTTAAAAGAGCAGCTCATCAATAAGCTGGATGAAACCTTTTGTTTTGATCTGCCTAGCACCATTGTGGAGCAGGAAATGGATCTCTCCTTGCGCCAATCCTTACAAAACATGCCCGCAGAAGAGATCAAGCGACTCCAAGAAAATCCCTCTAAGGTGCAAAAGAAGCGCGAGAGTTTTAGGGAAAATGCGCTTAAAAGTGTGAAGGTAACTTTCATCATAGACGCTTTAGCCAAGCAAGAAAAGATTGAAGTGCAGGATAATGAAGTCTTCCAAACCCTCTACTATGAAGCCATGATGACTAACCAAAACCCCCAGCAATTCATAGATTACTACCAAAAAAACAACATGCTCCCGGCGGTTAAAATGGCGATGATTGAGGATCGCGTGCTCACTTTCTTGCTCGACAAACATTTAAGCAAAGCTTAAAGAGGAGGGTTTCTTGAATTACATTCCCTATGTCATTGAAAAGACGGGACGGGGTGAGCGTAGCTATGACATCTACTCAAGACTTTTAAAGGATCGCATCGTTTTGCTGAGTGGAGAGATTAACGATGCGGTGGCTTCTAGCATTGTGGCGCAATTGCTATTCTTAGAAGCCGAAGACCCCGAAAAGGACATCAACCTCTATATCAATTCTCCTGGCGGTTCTGTTACGAGTGGCTTTAGCATTTATGACACCATGAACTACATCCACCCAGATATTTGCACCATCTGTATCGGGCAGGCTGCCTCGATGGGGGCGTTCTTGCTCAGTTGTGGGACCAAGGGCAAACGCTTTTCTTTGCCCCACTCTAGGATTATGATCCACCAACCCCTAGGGGGCACGCAAGGACAGGCAGCCAACATCGCTATTTACACTAAAGAAATTTTGCGCCTAAAGGATTTACTCAACCAAATCATGGCAACCAACACCGGCCAGCCCTTAGAAAAGATCGAACAAGACACCGACCGGGATTTTTTCATGAGCGCGCAAGATGCCAAGGAATACGGACTTGTAGATGAGGTGTTAGTGAAGAGCTCTAAGCAGGCTTAACATGGCGATCTTAGAAATTTTGCAATACCCCCATAAGAAGTTGCGCCTACGCTCCAGTGAGGTGCATGCCTTTGACTCAGAGTTGCACGCGTTTTTAGACGACATGCATGAAACCATGGTCGCGCACAAGGGCATAGGTTTAGCCGCTATCCAAGTGGGCGTGCCCAAGCGCGTTCTCATCATCAATTTACCCGACCAAGAGGACGAAACCCAAGACCCCCAAAACACTTTAGAGATCATCAACCCTGTCATCACCCACACAGAGGGCAGTATTTTATGGCGTGAGGGCTGTTTGTCCGTGCCCGAATTTTACGAGGAAATCGAACGGCATGCTAACCTCACTCTAGCCTATCAAGATCGCCACGGCACGCCTAAAATGTTGCAAGCCAGCGAGCTTTTGAGCGTGGCAATCCAGCATGAGATCGATCATCTCAATGGGGTTTTATTTGTGGATAAACTCTCTATGTTCAAGCGCAAGAAATTTGAAAAGGAATTTAAAAAAACTCTCAAGAGTGAGGGTTGATGCGCGCCCATACCCATGTGAATACCCTTTATTGCGCCACTATGCAGGGCGTGAGCGCGAAAATTGTGGAGGTGGAGGGGAGTTTCACACGCGCCCTGCCTGCCTTTGTGATCGCCGGGTTAGCCAATAGCGCCATTCAGGAATCCAAACAGCGCGTGCAAGGGGCTTTGCAAAACAATGGTTTTGCTTTCCCACCCCTAAAGATCACCATCAACCTCTCCCCCTCCGATCTGCCCAAAAGCGGGAGTCATTTTGATCTGCCCATGGCACTCTTGGTCGCCTTGCAAAGAAACCCGCTTAAATCTAGGTGGTTTGCTTTTGGTGAGTTGGGTTTAGATGGCAAGATCAAACATAGCGATGCGATCTTTCCCATGCTCTTAGACATTGCCTTGCAGGCTCCCGGCGCGCATGTGCTCCTCCCCCAAGCCGGACAAGAACTCTTTAGCCTGATTCCTAATTTGCACCTACACTTTGTGGGGCACTTAAACCAAGCTTTAGAGATCATCACCCAAGACACCCAAACCCCCTGCACCCACGCGCCTAATTTGCCCTTTGAGTGTTTGCGCATTGGCAACACCCCCTATTATTACTTGCAAGATTTCGCCCTAGATTTTAGCGATGTCAAGGGACAAGAGCATGCCAAACAAGCCGCGCTCATCGCAGCAAGTGGGATGCATAATATTCTCTTTGAGGGCAATCCGGGTTGTGGGAAGAGCATGATCGCCAAGCGCATGCGCTACATCTTACCTCCCAGCACCCTAGATGAAATGATCACCTCTATCAAGTTACGCATTTTAAGCGATCAAGAGAGCGTTTATAGCCCTCTAAGAAGTTTTAGAAGTCCCCACCAAAGTGCCTCTAAGTCCAGTATTCTAGGCTCTACACAGGCTAATAATCCCAAACCCGGGGAGATCGCCCTAGCCCATAATGGGATTTTATTCTTTGATGAATTGCCCCATTTCAAAAAAGACATCTTGGAATCCTTGCGCGAGCCTATGGAAAATAACCAGCTGGTCATCTCTAGGGTGGCTAGCAAGATCACTTACGACACTTCGTTTCTCTTCATAGGGGCGATGAATCCCTGCCCTTGTGGGAATTTGACGGATAATTTTAGAGTCTGCCGTTGTTTAGAAAAAGACATCAGTGCCTATAAAAACCGCTTGAGCGCGCCCTTTTTAGAACGCATCGATCTCTTCGTGCAGATGAGTCCTACAGAGGCGCAAGCTAAGAGCACACTCAACTCCGCACAGATGCACCAACGCGTGCTAGAAGCTTTCAAGATGCAAAAATCTAGAGGGCAAACCTGCCTGAATGGTAAACTCTCTGAACAGGACACGCAAACCTTTTGCACCCTCGAGCCCCAAGCCACACAGGTGTTAGAACAAGCCATTATGCGCTTTGGCTTTTCCCAACGCGTGATCCACAAAACCAAAAAGATCGCGCGCACCATTGCTGATTTAGCAAGCTGTGCTAATATCGACAAGCCACATATCTTGAAGGCACTCCAATTTAGAAAGGTTTGAGTGATGCAAAAATACCACTTCACCGGGCTAGATTGCCCTGATTGTGCCAACAAACTAGAAAGCGCACTCAATAAACAAAGCTATGTCCAAGAGGCACGGGTGATTTTTAACACTAACACGCTCTATTTAAAAACCCATGACATGCCCAAAGCTTTAGCCCTCATCAAGCAATTAGAACCCGAGATGGAACTCTGCGCTGAAGCCCAAAGCGAGTCTAAACCCAGCGCAACACCTCTACTCATTAGTATCGCGCTCTACTTAATAGCGATAGCCACCATCCATTTTAGCACCCAAAATTGGGAATTTTATTTAAGCTACGCAGTCTTAGCTGGGGTGTATGTAGTGTCGGGCAGAGATGTCTTTTTGGGCGCATTACGGGCGATTAGAAACAGACAATTTTTTGATGAAAACACGCTCATGCTCAGTGCTACTATTGCCGCCTTTGGCGTGGGCGCGCATGAAGAAGCCGTATCGATCATGGTTTTTTACTCAGCCGGGGAGTTTTTGCAACAACTTGCCATCGCGCGCTCTAAGCAATCCTTGCACGCGCTCTTAGATGTCGCGCCCAATCGCGCGGTGCGTAAAGTAGGGCAAGAGATGCAAGAGGTCGAGCCTAGCGCGCTAGGTATTGGGGATATAGTCGTGGTTAAGGTGGGCGAGAAAATCCCCACCGATGGCATAGTGCTTACCGGGGAGAGTTTGTTGGATCAAAAAGCCCTCACAGGGGAATCTTTACCCCTCAATGTCAAGGAAAATAGCTCCGTATTAGGGGGGAGTATTAATCTTAGGGGCGTGCTAGAAATCCAAGTGAGTAAGCTCTATGCGGATTCTTCGGTGGCTAAAATTGTAGACTTGGTGTCTAATGCGGTGAGCCAAAAATCTAAAACTGAGAAGTTCATCACCACCTTTGCGCGCTACTACACCCCCGCTGTCTTTGTGATTGCCCTTTTGATCGCTCTTGTCCCCCCCTTATTAGGGCATGGGGATTTTGACACTTGGATTTACCGCGGACTCTTTGCCTTGATGGTGAGTTGCCCTTGTGCGCTGGTGATCTCTGTGCCTTTAGGGTATTTTGGGGGCGTGGGGGCGGCTAGTCGCGCGGGGATTCTGATCAAAAGCGTGCAAACTTTAGAGGCACTCAGTCAAGTGAAAAATATCGCTTTTGATAAGACGGGCACTTTGAGCAAGGGAGAATTTCAGGTGGTAGATGTCGTGCCCGTTGCGCCCTTTACTAAGGAAGATGTGCTAGAACATGCCTCTTGCGCACAAATTCTCTCCACCCACCCCATTGCGATCTCTATTCAAAAGGCTTATAAGCGCCAGTGCCAGCATGAAATTGAAGACTACCAAGAAATCGGTGGGCTTGGGGTTAAAGCCAGTTGCCATGCCCATCTCATCATCGCGGGCAATGAAAAGATGTTGCGTAAATACAATATTCCCCATGATGCCTGCAGTTTAGAGGGCACGATCGTGCATGTGGCTGTTGATGGGCAACATGTGGGCTACATCGTGGTAGCAGACACGCTTAAAGACAACGCCAAAGAATGCCTAGATGCGCTCAAGCGCGCGGGCATCGAACACATGTGCATTTTGAGTGGGGACAATGAATACAGCACTAAGCGCGTAGCTAAGGCTTTAGATTGCCCCTATTATGCCAATCTCTTGCCTGAGGATAAACTCAGCGCGTTTGAAAACTTCCAACAACAGCACAAGCATAAAAGCGCGTTTGTGGGTGATGGGATTAATGACGCTCCCACTTTGGCGCGCGCGGATGTGAGCATGAGCATGGGGAGTGCTAGCCAGATTAGCAAAGAGAGCGCGGACATTGTAATCACCAATAATTCCTTAGAGTCCATTCTCAAGGTTTTCAAGATCGCCAAGAAAACCAAACGCATCATCATTGAAAATATTGTCTTTGCGCTAGGGATCAAGGCGATGTTTATTGTGCTAGGCTTTTTTGGGATCGCTACGCTGTGGGAGGCGGTTTTTGGAGATGTGGGGGTAACCTTGATCGCGCTGGCTAATTCCATGCGCGCCATGCGCATCTAAAGAGCGCGCTTGATCGAGCAAATTTGGGACGCTGTAAAGTTGGGTGTGAGCGAATACGAGTTTAAGACTTACATGCAACTCTTACACTACGATGCGCATGCCTCTAAAGCTGATCTCTTTGTCTTTTACGCGCCCAATGTGTTGGTGTGCCATTACATCAGCGCTAAATACCGCACCCTTTTAGAAACCGCTATTGGCGCGCACAAGGGTTACAAAGTGCAGGTGCAGGTGCGCCCCAAGAGCCAGCAAAATCCCACCCCTCCCAAACCCCTCATCTTAGCCAAAAATAACCCCACTCTCAACCCTGTTTTTCGTTTTGAAAGCTTGGTGGTGGGGGCGTGTAACCAAATGGCGATCAAAATCGCCACCCAAGTGGCGCGCCAAAGAGGGGTGTATAATCCGGTGTTGTTTGTGGGCGGGGTGGGCTTGGGTAAAACCCACTTGCTCAATGCTATTGGGAATTACGCCTGCGATCAACTCAAGAGTGTGCTTTATGTGAGCGCTGAACAATTTCTCAACGATTATGTGTCTGGGTTAAACCACCATAGCATGGATAAGTTCCAAGAGAAATACCGCTCCTGTGATTACCTCTTGATTGATGATGTGCAATTTTTTGGCGGCAAAGAGAAGGTGCAAGAAGAGTTTTTCCACACCTTTAACGCCTTGCACACCCAAAATAAGCAAATTGTGATGAGCTCAGACAAACCCCCTAAGGACATCAAGGGTTTGGCTGAACGACTCTTATCACGCTTTGAGATGGGGATGATTGCCAGCGTGCATCCCCCCACTTTAGAGACAAAACTCGCCATTATTGAGCAAAAGTGCGCCCTTGATCGCATTTGTCTACCTCAAGAGGTGTTGCACTATCTGGCTAGCCATTTAAATGAGAATATCCGCCAAATTGAGGGCACAATCTTGCGCCTAAGCGCGACTGCCACTCTCAGCCACCAACCCATTAGCCTAGAGATGGCACAAGGCATCGTGCAAGAAACGACCAAGGAGCGCGCCCAAGAAATTAGCTTGGAGCGCATTTTGAGGGTGGTTGCCTCCAGCCTCAATCTCAAAGCCTCTCAGATTCAAAGCAACGCGCGCACCCGCCAAGTCAGTTTGGCTAAAAAGAGTGTGATCTATTTAGCCCGCCAGCTTACCCCCCACTCTAGCGTAGCCATTGCGCAATTTTTAGGGCTCAAAGACCACAGCGCGGTGAGCAAGTCCTTAAAACTCATGCAAGAGAGCGTCCTTAGCGATCCTCAAAGCAAAGCCCTCTTAGAAGAGATGGCGCACAAACTCCAAACCTTGGAGTCCACAAGCTAGACAAACCTCAGTCCCTTAGTCGCTCTGCTTTGATCCTAGTTTAAACATGTAGAGTTTAGAATCTGAAGTAACAAAGAGGGCGGGGGTTTTAGAATCAAAGGCTAAATTACTCACCACTTGGGGCAGAATGATTTCGCCTAACATCTTGCCTTGGGGGTTGAAAACCTGAATGCCATGCCCATTACTAGCCCATAGATTGCCCTGTGAATCGACCTTGATGCCATCGGGAAAACCCGGAGCAATCACGACAAACACCCGTTCGTTGTGTAAGCTTTGATTAGGGAAAATGTCGTAGGCTAAAATCTGGTGTTTTAAATTTAAATCGCTAGGATCGTAGGCAAGTTGGCTATCAGCAATGTAGAGAATTTTTTCATCAGGGCTTAGGGCTAGTCCGTTGGGGCTTTTGAGCGAGGGGGTGTTGAGCCGCACTACTTGTTTGGTATGAGGGTTGTAGCGGTAGATAAATTCGCCCTCTTGGGCAGCGATCTGTCCTGATCCAAGCAAGCCAAATTTGGGATCGCTAAAATAGATATTGCCCTGGTGATCTACAATCACATCATTGGGGCTATTGAAGCGTTTGTGGTGGTAAGTGCTTGCTAACACATGCCAATGTCCATGTTCTAGGCGTTCTAAATCCCTATTGCCATGACTAACTGCCACTAAGTGCCCCTTAGTATCTAGGGCATGCCCATTTTGGCGGTGCGATGGCTGGAGCAACACCCGCATTTTAAATTTATGGTGGATTCTTTGGAATAACAAGACCTCATTGCCTTCTACATCGCTCACCACCAAATCGCCATTAGGGAGCACCTGCGGTCCTTCAAGCCACAACCCCCGGTGATAAAGAATTTTAGGCTGGGTGTGGGTGTTGATTAGGGTGCTAAATGTTTTGTCATAAACCTTAAAAGTTGCCTCCTGTGCGCACAACACAACGCACAGACACAACCACGCTATAAGTTTTTCCATGCCTGCTATTTTAATGTTTCTTGGCTAATAAAAACGCTTATGCTAATCCATGGCGACTCAAGCTGTGCTAAAATACCCCTTATTTTCCAAACTAAAGGAATGTCATGTGCCAAATTAAAGTCTTTTTGTGCGATTGCGATGGCACGCTCACAGACGGGGGGATGTATTATTTAGAGGACGGACAGCAGTTTAAAAAATTCAGTGTCGCCGATGGGATCGGCTTTGAACTACTCAAAGCGGCCGGGATTAAAACGGGTATTTTAACGGGCGAGATTACGCCCATAGTCGAGCACCGCGCCAAAAAGCTCAAGGTAGATTATTTGTATCAAGGCTGTAGCCCACAGGGTAAATTAGACGCTGCGCGTGAAATTTGCGCACAAGAAAACATTAGCTTAGAACAAGTGGCGTATGTGGGCGATGACATCAACGATTTACCCGTGTTAGAGTGTGTGGGCTTTAAGGGCTGTGTGTTAAACGCACACGCCCACCTAAAAGCCCTACCCGGGATCACAATCTCGCCTAAAAAGGGCGGTGAGGGGGGCGTGCGGGCATTGATTGATTTGTGGCTAAACAACCCTAGAGTGCTTGGTTAAGTGAAAGTCCTCCACCTCAACGCCACGCTCACCGGGGGGGCGGCGCGCGCGTGTTTGCGCCTACACACAGCCCTTTTAAAAGAGGGGGTTAATAGCTTTGTGTGGGTGCAAGATGGGCGGGGGGCAAATTTAGAGCCCAATATCTTAAGCCCAAAGACTAGGCTAGCTAAAGCGTGGGCGTTTATGCGTCCTTACTTAGACAAAGCCCCGATTTTGCTCTACCCACAGCGCAAAAAAGGCACTTTTAATTTGGGCTGGTTGCCTTTTAGTTTGCCCTTAAGTGTGATTAAGTCTTTAAAGCCCGACATTGTGCATTTGCACTGGCTGGGGCGGGGGGCTTTGGCTTTAGGAGATTTACCCAAGATTAAAGCCCCTTTAGTGTGGAGTTTGCATGACATGTGGGCTTTTAGCGGGGGGGATCACTATCATGGCAACGAAGCCGAGCATATTTATGATCACTCTTGCATTTTAAACAGCCCCTTTAAGCGGGATTTAGCCACTTTGGGCTTTTGGCTAAAAAAACGCGCCTATGCCAAAATTCCTCACCTAAGCGTGGTGGGGGTGAGTTCTTGGATTTCTAAGCGCGCCAGCCAAAGCGCACTTTTAAAAGAGAAAACCCATGTGGTGATCCCCAATCCCATTAATACAGAACAATACAAGCCCCTAGATAAAACCCTTTGTCGGCAACTCTTGGGGTTGCCCTTGCCACAAAAATTAATAGGCTTTGGGGCAATGGATACAAGTAATCCCATTAAGGGGGGTGATTTATTGTTACAAGCCCTAAGGAGATTGGATTTTAAGGGGGCTTGCGTGGTCTTTGGCAAGGGGGGGTTACAAAACTTGCCGCTTAAAACCTATACGCTAGGCGCATTGCGCGATCCAGCAAGTTTAATCGCCCTTTACAACGCCCTAGATGTGGTGGTCGTGCCCAGCCGTCAAGAAAGTTTGGGATATGTAGCTATGGAGAGTCTAGCCTGTGGCACACCCGTAGTAGCCTTTGCTACAAGTGGGTTGCTTGATTTAATTTTACATCAACACAATGGCTATTTAGCCCACCCCTTTGATATTACAGATTTAAAAACGGGGATTGAGTGGGTGTTAAACACAGCGCATTACCCTAAGCTATGCGATCACGCGCGCGCGCATGCGTTAGAGCATTTTAGCGAGGCGGTGGTGGCGCAAAGAATGCTAGCTTTGTATGAGGAAATTTTACATGGAATTTGAATGCCTAGATACGCGCTTTAGCACCACCCAAAGGCTTTTTAGACAAGTGCCAAAGCTAGAGAGTGCTGGGCTTTTTGAAAGGCTTATAACCTATCCTAATGCAGATTTGCAAGGGGGCTTACGCACCAAGGGGTTTTTTAAACAAAGTTCTGCCGATTGCCCGCTAGTAAGCGTCATTATGGCGACTTTAAATAGCCAAGAGTTTTTAGAAGAAACCTTGCAAAGCATTTTTGAGCAAACTTACCCTAACTTAGAATTGTTAATCATTGATGGGGCATCTAGCGATGGGACTTTGCAGATTTTGCAAAGGCACGCCGACAAAATTGATTACTTCATGAGTCTTAAAGATAGGGGCATTGCGCAGGCTTTCAATCGGGGTGTGTGTTTGGCTTTTGGGGATTATATTAATTTTCAAGGCGATGGGGATGGATTTGTTGCCCCTAATGCTTTAAAGGAAGTGATGGCAGGGGTCAATGGACACACATTTATTAGCGCACGGATTAAGCGCATAAATGAAAAGGGAGAAGTGCTTTTTATCTCCGATTACCTGCGAAATTTTAATAAAAACTTATTGCGTTTTAAAATGATCCACCACCAAGGGCTGTTGACTCATAAGGATTATTTTAACACCTATGGACTTTTTGATGAAGATTTGATCTTTAGCATGGATTATGAACATCTCTTGCGCGCTTACCACAATTTCCCCTCTTTTTTAGCCAAAGAAAATGTCTTAGCCCAATGGCGTGATGATGGACTAGGCACGCATAAAGAATTAGAGATTTTTAAAGAATGGGCGCACATTAAGCGCAAGAATAAAATCGCCCCGCCTTTAGTTCTCAAAGCTATAGAGGGGTGGATTCTAGCTAAGTTCTACATTAAAAAGGTCTTAGGGTGGCGGGGCAAACACTAGATTACTTAATGATAACCCCCCTGCCCGTCTTTTATAAAGTCAATCTTTACAACGCCCTAGCCCAGCGTTTAAAAATCTTTGTGGTGTTTTTGGCGAGCGACACTAAAGAAACCCGCGCTAAAGATTTTAGCACCCTAGATCACGCGCAATTTGCTTATAAAGTGTTGTTTTGTGGGGCATTGCAAGAGCGCCCTTTGTGGAGCAATGTTACCAAACTCTTTAAGATTTTAAGACAACACCCTTACCAAAGATTATTGCTTGGGGGCTGGGATTGTGTGGAGTTTTGGGCGGGGTGGGCTTTTAGCGCGAAATCTAAAAATGCCATAGTGGTGGAGTCGAGCATCCAAGAGAGTGTTATAAGTGGGCTAAAGGCGTGGGTGAAGAAACTTTTTTTAGCCCGTGTGTCTGTGGGTTTTGTGTGTGGCAATTTGCATGCACAACTCTTAGAAGCTTTGGGCTTTAAGGGGGTTATTAAAACCATGCACGGGGTGGGGATCATCAACCCCTCTAGTTTAAAAAGAGAGCCACGCCCCTATGCCCAAAAATTTATCTGTATCGCCCGCTTAACCCCTGTGAAAAATTTAGAGTTTTTACTGAGGGTCTTTGCTAGGTTGCCCGACTTGTCTTTAAGCCTTGTGGGCACGGGGGAGTTAGAAGCACGCTTAAAGGCGATGGCTAGTAAGAATGTGTCCTTTTTAGGGGCTGTGGAAAATTCTAAGATTGCCCCCCTGCTTTGTGCCCATGACGCTTTGATTTTACCCAGCCTTAGCGAGCCTTGGGGCTTGGTGGTGGAGGAGGCTTTAAGCGTGGGTGTGCCCGTGCTGGTGAGCTGGGCTTGTGGGGCGAGTGTGCTGGTGCAAAATGGGGGCAATGGCTTTGTTTTTGATCCCCAAGATGAGGGGGCTTTAAAAGCACTTTTGCAGAGTTTAGAAAACTCTTATCCCACGCTTTTAAAGGGGGCGAGTGCATGGGACTTGTGCGCCAAAAATTTAAAACAAGTGGAGGCGTACTTGTGAAGATTTCTCTAGTTACGCCCGTTTTGAACGGGGCTAAGAGCATTCAAGCCACTCTTAAATCTGTGGCGATGCAAAGCACATCCCCTATGGAGCATTTAATCCTAGATGGGGGGAGTGTGGATGGCACACTAGAGATTTTAAAAGATTATACGCATGTGCAAGTTTTTAGCGCGCCCGATCAAGGGCTTTATGATGCGATGAATAAGGGCATTGCGCGCGCGCAAGGGGAGATTATAGGGATACTCAATAGCGACGATTGTTATGCTCATGCTAATGTTTTAAGTCAAGTGCTCGAGGCGTTTAAAACACACCCACAGGCGGATATGCTCTATGCGGATTTGGTGTATGTCAAAAATAACCGCATTGTGCGCTACTATAAAAGCGGGGCATTTAGCAAAGAGGGCTTTTTTTATGGCAAGGTCCCGGCACACCCGACCCTTTTTGTGCGTAAAGAAGTTTATGATCATTTTGGGGGCTATAAGATTGATTATAAAATTTCTGCGGATTATGAGTTTTTACTGCGCACTTTGTATGTGGGGGGCTTAAGGGCGGTGTATGTGCCGGGGGTGTGGGTGAAAATGGGCGTGGGGGGGGTGAGCACACGCGGGCTTAAAAGCCTTTGGGTGGCTAATGTAGAAAATTTGCGCGCGTGTAGAGAAAATGGGGTTAGGGCGCACTGGGGGACAATGTTGTTGAAATACCCTTATAAAATCTTGGGGTTATTCAAAAAGTCTTAAAATTAAGATGACTAACATTTAATAGACTAACATTTAAAATCTAGGAGTGTGGATGGCAAAAATTTTATCTCTTTGGCGTTATTTCTTGCCCGTCATGGTGGCTGTTGGGTTATGGCTCTTGCCCACGCCTGAGGGTTTAAGCCCGCTATCTTGGCTATATTTTAGTATCTTTATAGGCATGGTGCTAGGTCTTATCATTGAGCCCGTGCCCGCCTCTTTTGTAGCCGTGATTGGGGTGGTGCTGTGTGTGCTCTTGCGCATTGGTCCTAGCACACAACAAGTCAGCCCAGGGGAGGCGATTAACTGGGGCTTAAGCGGTTTTGCCAATAAAACCGTGTGGTTAGTCTTCATCGCCTTCATGTTAGGTTTAGGGTATGAAAAAAGCGGGTTAGGCAAGCGCATCGCCCTATGGCTCATCGCCTTGTTGGGCAAAACCACTTTGGGGCTAGGCTATGCGGTTGCCCTAGCGGATTTAATCCTAGCTCCCTTCATCCCTCTTTAGTGTGGTATGGTAGCCACTATATCCAAGGCGCACAATTTTGGAAGCTAGGATTTGTCTTTGGATTGTTGAATTTAACGGCTCTCTTGGTGCTGTGTGTGCCGTGGGTGGAGTTGGTAGCGCACCGCTGGTTTTAGGACTTATTGTTGGATTTATTAGCCGCCCCGTAGGCGAATTTGACATAAATGGCTAGACTGATGAGCAAGAGAGACACCCCCCCAGTTAAATAGACAGCATAGAGAAGTTTACTAGGTTCGCTAATACTAAACTTGAGCACTAGCATTAAGGCTTCAATGGCTAGGGCGATGATGATCGAGCCTAGAAAACGAATCATGGTGCGGTGGATAGCATGGTGGTTATCTCCGCTATTTTTCCCCAAAACTTCTTCTTCAAAGATCACCTTGACTAAATCAATGGTGGCTAAAGCTAAAGTGAGCAAGACAATGGGGTGGAAGACTTCTTTGACATCAAAATTATTAAAGTGGATGAGCGCGTCATAGAGGGTAGAAATGCTTTTAACAAAGAGCAATAGGGCGACCAAGCCCAGCATGAAAGAAATGGAAAAATACATCACCACACTACCCTCTGCAAAGAGCTTATAATGCTTGGAAGAGGAGCTTAAGGCGATTGCCACCTTAATAGGGATATGCATGCACACCACACAAAAGAGTTCGTTTTGGCTGTTGTAGATGGGGTAGGCGGCTGTAACCACCAAACTGCGGTTGTGGTGGGTGGGGTAGGGGTTGGTTAAGATACAACGCCCCTCTACGATGGCTTCATGGAAGCAGTCGTGTTCGGGGGAGTTTTGCCCAAAAGTGCTTTTCACCACCCCCTTTTCGTCTATTAAATTCCCATTGGCATCCAAGATAAAGAGATCTTCTTTAATGCGCACCTCTTGTTTGATACGCGCCATCGCGATTCGAATGTATCGAAGTGTGGGGGTTTTGAGATAATTTTTAATATTTTGGGTTAAAAGATAGGAAACATAGGCATAGAGCTCGTTTTTGACTTTGATGTATTCGCTGATGTCTTTAGATAGCATGGCTACTCTTTTTTGGGGTTGTGGATCTGGGTTTCTAAGGTTTGTAAGCTCTTTTGGTAAAGCTTGTTGAGCGTTTCTATGAGCGCGTCATTATAGCGCATCTCATCGCTAGGATGGGTGTTAGGATCGCTATCTAAAGGGTTAGCCCGCCACACGGGTTCTAGCACCTCTATACGCGCCTTTAACCCGCATGGAAAAGCTTGCGCGCACTCTAGTGCTACAGTGCTTTGGGCGTGTAGCATGCGCAAAACCCGCACCGGATCAACATATTCATTCCCGCTAGCCTTGAGCATGGCTTTTGTTTCTTTGAGAGTGGGAGGAGTGGATTTAAAGGCTAGGCGCACACTAACCTTCAGGTGCGCTTTAGGGGCGTTAGGTGCTTGGGTGTAACCCAAGTGGGCTAATAAAGCGGGGATGTCTTTTTGCAAGGCTTTGGTGTATTGGTGTTGGTAGTAGGGGGGTATGAAATCTTGCAAAAAGCTAACTTGGGGGGCTTGCAAGAGCAAATGCGCCTTGGGGGGGACCTGGGCTAGGGGGCTTTTATAGCGCAGAGTTAAAGTAGGGCGGCTAAAAACCCCATGCGTGCACCCCATACCCAGCAGGGCTAATAGCAGACCTATAACAAAACGCATGCACTCTCCTAAGACGCGTTATTTTAACCTGCCCTGATCTAGGGCGCAAATTTGGCTGGCAATTTTTAAACTCTCTTGGTTGTGCGCGATCACAACTACGATGCGATTTTCTCTAAGTTCTGCGATAGTTTGGTAAATGCCTGCTTGGGTGTGGCTATCTAGGGCTGAGGTGGCTTCATCAAAGATCAACACGCTAGCGTTACGGTAGAGCGCGCGCGCGATGGCGATTCGCTGGCGTTGCCCCCCGCTTAAATTCGCTCCAAATTCTTCTAATTGCGCCTGCAAACCCCCCATGGCTTGCACGAAGTCCAGCGCTTGGGCGCGTTGTAAACAATCTAGCACGGCTTGCGCATCGATCTCTAGCCCATAAGCGACATTTTCTGCTACACTCCCGCTAAAAATAAACACTTTTTGGGTAACAATGCCAATTTGATCGCGTAAACTCTTTTGTTGCAAAGAGGCAATAGGCATGCCATTGATCTCAATGTCCCCGCTGCTGGGTTCATAAAGGCGTAAAATGAGATTGACTAGAGAGCTTTTGCCACTCCCACTCTTGCCCTTTAGGGCGATGATTTGATCTTTGTGCCACTCTAGACAAATATCTTGCAGGGCAAAAGGCGCGCCCTGTGTGCCATAGGTGAGATGGACATGCTTAAAGGTGATGCGCTCGATGGGTTTGTCCAGTATCTGCGTGCCATCTGTTAGGGGGCTAACCCTCTCTAGCACTTCATGGATACGCTCCCCAGCTACTAAAGCCTCTTGAAAACTCGCTAGGATACGCACCAAGCGTTTTAAGGGCGTATATAGCATGAATAACGCCGTGATGAAAGAGAAAAACGCTCCCACGCTCATGTCCCCAGCGATCACTTCCCTGCCTCCCGAATAGATCACTAAAGCGATGAGCAAAGAACCCAAAAACTCCATGAAAGGCGAAGAAATTTCGGCGTATTTGATGCTCTTCAAACTAACATGAAAAAAAGCGTCGTTTTCTTTTTGGAAAGCGCGCAATTCTAGAGCCTCCCCATTGGAGGTCTTGATCACCTCTACACTATGGAAAATCTCGGACAATCTGGCGGTCATGCGCGCGTTAGTTTCTTGGTTTTCTTTGGAAAGTTTTTTGACTTTTTTGATGATCTTGCTCAAAGGGATGGCTGCTAAGAGTAAAAAAAGCAACCAAAAAGCTAGTTTAGGACTTTGGTAGATCACAACCCCAATGAGCCCGATGATGGTTAAACCCTCGCGTATGGATTCGGCTAGGTAATTGGACAAACTAGCGCGCACAAGCGCGATGTCATTGGTGATCCGCGCGATGAGCTCGCCCTTTTTGGTGCGGTTAAAAAAACCTAGCTCCATTTCTAGTAGGCGTTCTAGCATGCGCTGACGCAACCGCTTGATGATGTCTAACCCGATGTAGTTAGTGAAATAGGTTTGGATATAAATCCCCCCACTCTTGCCCAAATAGGCTAGGATCACCAAAAAGGGCAAAATGGTGAGCATGTGGGTGTCTTTTTTAATGAAGATGTCATCTAGAGTCGGCTTGACCAAATAAGTCCCCCAAGCCGTGCTAGCAGCCACCACCAAAGAGGCGATCAACACCAGCGCAAAATGCCCGTAATGCCCTCTTAAATAGGGAGCAAAACGCCTAAAAAAGAGTTTCAAACCCTAGCCTAGCGTGTAGCCCGCATCTAAGATCGCCTCGCCAATAGCCTCTTGGCTGGCTGGGGGCTCAAATTCTACACGCACTTGTTTAGTAGCGACATTGACATCAATGTGCTTGACTCCCTCAATCTCGCCTACAAAGCGTTCGATTTTATCCACGCAGTGATCGCATGTGATCTCTGGGACTACTAATTTAACTTCCATGGCGCGCTTGATTTTAAGATGGACTTTTTTAAGTCTTTGGGCGTTGAGCACCACGCTAAGGCTACTCAAACTCATCGCCAAACTAGCCAGCATGGGACTTAGCATGATCCCTGCCTTAAAAGCCACCCCACAGGCTAGGGGGATGGCGATGGCGTTGTAGCCAAAAGCCCAAAAGAGATTTTGCTTGATGTTTTTGATTGTGGCTTGACTCAATCTAATGGCGTTCTCCACCGCCACAATTTCATTATTAAAACTCACGATGTCAGCCACTTCTAGGCTGGCATCACTCCCGCTAGCCATCACTAAACCCACATCGCTACGCGCCAAACAAGGCGCATCGTTCAAGCCATCGCCCACCATCATCACGATCTCATCTTGCGCTTTGAGTTCTTCGATCTTGGCTAGTTTGATCTCAGGGCTAGCTTGCCCGATGCGCGCGTCTAGGGGAATCTCTAAGGCTTGCACATTTTCCTGTGTGTCGCCACTAAGGAGCATGCTCTTAAGCCCTAAAGTCTTCAGACGCTCCAAATCCTCTTTAGCATGGGCTTTGAGTCGATCTTGCAAGACAAACGCGCCCAAGATGTGATCAACTCGCCCCTCTATGCCCACAAACACCCAAGTCCCGGGTAAACTTTGCACAAAAGGGCTGGGGGTATTAAAAAACTCCAAACTCCCCACTTTGATGATCGCCCCCTCTATGCATGCGCGCATCCCCCGCCCCAAGAATGCGCGTCCCTGCGTGGCTTCTTTTAACACCACATCTTGATCCTTAGCGTAAGCCACAATGCCTTGGGCTAGCACATGTTCGCTCAAAGCCTCCACGCTCGCCCCTAAGATCAACACTTCTTGGGGCGCGATCTCAGGGATGGCTAGGATGTGTTGCACTTGGGGTTGCCCTAGGGTGATCGTGCCTGTTTTGTCAAAGACAACATAACTCACCAAGCGCGCTTTTTCCAACGCCTGCGCGTCTTTGAAAAACAAGCCTAAATGACTCGCCTCCTTATGCGCCACCAACAAGGACATGGGCGTTGCTAATCCCAACGCGCAGGGACAAGAGATCACCAGCACGCTAATAAATACCTCTAGGGCGCGTGCAAAATCCCCCAAAACCAGCCACACCAAAAAGGCACAACTAGCAATCCCAATCACAGCGGGCACAAACACCCCAGCCACTTTGTCTGCTAGGCGCGCGATTTGTGCCTTAGAGCCTTGTGCGTTGCGCACTTGCTGGGCTATCTTTTGTAACGCGCTCTGCGCGCTGGTGTGCGTGGCTTTTAAACAAAAAGTGCCCGTGGTGTTTAGCGTGCCTGAAAACACTAATGCCCCCTTGGTCTTATAAACGGGCACACTCTCCCCGGTGAGCATGGATTCATCAATTTCGCTCTCCCCCTCCACCACCACGCCATCTACTGGGATCACGCTTCCAGGCACAATCTGCAAGACATCACCCACCTGCACGCGCTCGATTAACACCTCCACTATACCCTCCTCTTCTACCCTCAATGCGCTCTGGGGTTGTTTGCCTAGTAACCCCTCCATCGCGTCTAGCGCCTTTTGTTTAGAAGCGCTCTCCAAGCGTTTACCCAGCATGACAAACACCAAGATCACACACGCGCTCTCAAAGTAATACCCCGTGTGCGCGCCCTGAAAGGCTTTGCCCAATAAAAAGAGGCTGTAGAGAAACGCGCTACTGGTACCTAGCGCGATCAAGCTATCCATATTGGGCTGACGCTCCCATAGGGCTTTAAACCCCTTGGTGTAAAAACCCTTGAGCGCGCGCATCACCACAAGAGTGAGTAAGGCTTGTAGGAAGCCACTAATGAAGGGTTCACGCAAAATATCGGGGAGCAAAATAGGCAAATGCGCGCCCAACATAGAGAGATAGAGCACGCCCACAGTCGCGCCAATGGCGATCCATAAAGGGGATTTTTGGGTTTTTGGGGGGGTTAGACTCTCTTTAGGGCTGTAGCCTAGCTTGGTGATGATCTGAAAAATATCCTCCAAGCTAGCATGGGTGCTATCAAAGACCACCACCGCGCTTTTAGAGAGCAAATCCACGCGCACCTCTTGGATAAAACTCTTGCGCTCTAGGGCGCGTTCAATCCCACTTGAGCATGCGTTACAAGTCATGCCTTCAATGTAAAAACGCACCTGTTGCATTAACTTTTCCGTTTGAACAAGATTTTGCCCATCACAAAGAGCCAGCGCACAATGCCGTAGCACAGATAGGAAAACATAAAGCCACTCAACACCTCAAGGGGTTTGATAAACATGAGCAACAAGAAAAGCAATAAGAGCACAAAGAGTTTTAGATTCCAGCGCACTTTCTTAAAGTTGGGGTAGCGGATATTACTCACCATCATCACCCCTAAAAATACAATGTAGGCTAGCATCAAATAGCCATGCTCGACCTTGAATAAGCCGTATTTGTGATCGAGTAAAATCACGAGCACCACCAAAACCGCGCCCGTGGGAATGGGGATACCAATAAAGGAATAGGGGTCGGTGGTTTGGGTGGTTACATTAAAACGCGCCAAGCGAATCGCCCCAAAGATCACAAAGAGCGCACAAACTGCCATGCCCCAACGCCCATAAGCTTGCCCGATATAAAAGTAGGCGATAATACTAGGGGTAGCTCCAAAGGCGATCACATCGGCTAAAGAGTCAAACTCTAGCCCAAATTTACTCGTAGTGTTGGTCAAGCGCGCTACACGCCCATCTAGCCCATCTAGCACCAAGCACACCACCACAAACCAACACGCCAGCACAAAACTCCCCCTAGCCGCGTAAAAAACCCCCATCATTCCTAAAAAAATGCTACTAGCAGTGAAAAGATTGGGGAAAAGATACAGAGGTTTCATGCCACTAGCTGGCATGCTCTTCTAAGGGCACTAGACGGCTTTGCAATTGGTTAGCCACCTCGTATTCAGCGATGATCTCTCTGACCCGCTCGCCCGTGATGACCTCTTTTTCAAAAAGTTCGCCCACCATCACCTCAATCGCGTCCTTATAATCGCTCAAAGTCTGCTTGACATGGTTATAGCGCTCCTCTAGCAAACTCTTAATGAAGTGATCCATTTGCTCGGCGGTTTTTTCGCTAAACTCTCTAGGGCTACCAAAGCCCCCACCTAAAAACGAATTGCGCTGTTTTTCAAGCACCATTAGCCCGCTCACATCACTCATGCCATAGTAGCTCACCATGCCCTTGATGATGTCTGTGGCGCGTTCTAAATCATTGCTTGCCCCGGTGGAGATTTCTTGCAAAAACACATCTTCAGCTGCCCGTCCGCCTAGCAAAACATCGATCTCAGCGATGAGCTCGTGTTTTTGCATGAGGTATTTATTTTCCTCTGGAGTGTTGAGCGTATAGCCCAAAGCTGCCATCCCTCTAGGGATGATTGAGACCTTATTGACCCGTGCTGAACCCTTTGTCATCTCAGAGATCACCGCATGCCCGCTTTCATGGTAGGCAACAATCTTTTTCTCTTTAGGAGAGATACGCCGACTCTTTTTCTCTAACCCGGCAATGCCCCGTTCGACCGCCTCTTTTAAATGTTGTTGTTTGACCTCTTTTTGGTTATTGCGCCCGGCTAGCAAAGCCGCCTCATTGATGATATTAGCTAAATCTGCCCCGGCTAATCCGGCGGTGAGTTTGGCGATCTCTTGCAAATCCACATCATTAGCCAATTTAACGGGCTTAATATGCACTTTTAAAATCTCCACCCGTCCGTTAAAATCCGGTTTATCCACCAAGACTTGGCGATCAAAACGCCCCGGTCTTAGCAATGCTGGGTCTAAAATCTCGGGGCGATTGGTGGCAGCTAGCACAATCACGGGGGCGTTTTCTGAGCCAAAGCCATCCATTTCGGCTAGCAGTTGGTTAAGGGTTTGCTCCCTCTCATCATTCCCACTAATCATCCCCCCGGCTGCCCGGCTCTTGCCGATCGCATCGATCTCATCAATGAAAATAATGCTGGGGGCTTCTTTTTTGGCAATATCAAAGAGATCGCGCACCCGACTTGCCCCAAGACCTACAAACATTTCAATAAAGCTACTGCCTCCCATTGAAAAGAAAGGCACGCTCGCCTCACCGGCTACGGCTTTGGCTAATAAAGTCTTGCCCGTGCCGGGGGGTCCTACTAAGAGCACCCCCTTAGGGATTTTTGCCCCTAGTGAGGCGTAGCGATCGGGGTATTTTAAGAAATCTACGATCTCGACCACCTCTTCTTTCGCCTCCTCATTGCCTGCCATGTCATTAAAACGCACTTTGGGTTTTTCGGCGTTAATGAGTTTTTTAGAGCTACCCATGCCAAAAATCCCCCCGCCCATGTTCTTTTGCATCCGGCTTGCCATAAACATCCACAAGCCCAAAATCACCAACACGGGCAAGAGCCAGCCTAAAATATCGGTGAAAAAGTTCGACTCGCTAAAGCCGGAGTAGTTGATTTTTTGGCTATCCAAGAGGGGCACTAAAGAGAGATCGGGCACGCGTTTGGCTACATAGATGATCTTGCTATTGCCTTCCTTGCTAGTGGCTTTGATCAAGGTTTGCCCAATGCTCACACTATCCACTTCTTTTTTCTCAATGAGCTCTTTCATCTCGTGATAGCTGATGTTCTTGGTGCTAGTAGAGAGAAAGCGATCGCCAAAGCCCCCCTCTGAGCTCATCATGCGCACCGCCACAATGGCGATAACCACAAAGATCAGCACCAGCACTAAGGGGTTTTGGAGTAAAGGCTTCTTGGGGTTGGGGTTTTGCGAACGATTATCCATTGGTGTCCTTATGAATTAGAATGCCTGCATAAAACCAAGCTTACCCACTCATTTTCTTGGGTTCTACGCACAAGAGTGAAATCTTGGGCGTAGGCGTTTAACAGTGTGTCTTCATAGATGTCTAAAATACCCGAGAGCAATAGCAAACTCCCCTCTTGGCTTGCCCTTAGCACACCCGCATGCATTTGTATGATCACGCTAGCGATGATGTTGATCGCAATGAGATCGTAGCGCGTGTCAGGGGGGATAGCATCAATAGAGCCCTCCCATAGGCGCGTGCATTCTAGCCCATTGCGCGCAAAATTCGCTTGGGTCTGGGTGGTGGCTTGCGTGTCTGTGTCGCAAGCATGTGTGATCGCTCCCTTTTTGGCTAAAGCCAAACTCAAAATTCCGCTACCACAACCCACATCCAAACTCAATTTGCCCCGTACCTCTAGGCGCGAAATTTCTTGCAAGAGTAAACGCGTGCTCTCATGCCTGCCCGTGCCAAAAGCCAAAGCAGGATCGAGCAACAAAGCCACCAAGCCCTCTGGCGCGCATGCGCCCCAGCTAGGAGTGATGTAAAATTGACCACAAGTAAGGGGTTTCACACTCTCTTGGTAGGCTTGCACCCAGTCCAAATCGGGGTGCGCGCTACTATGGTGGTAAAACCCGACATTCTCACCCAAGCGTTGCGCCAGCGCACAACACAGGCTTTTGAGATGATCTAAAAGAGCCTCGCACGAGCACTTAGAGTAGATCACAAAACCCGCACTAGGGAGGGCTAAAGGCGCGTTGCCAAAGTAGTGGTAGTCAAGGGCTGGGGGAGAGTCAATCTCTTCAATAGCCTCTTTAGTGAACTCTAGCAGGTGATGGGCGAATAGATCGGGGCAGTGTGTGGGGAGAACAAAGGTTTTAAAATAGACATCTTGGCACACGCGCGCTACAATCCTGTATTTCAATCATTGGTTCCTAGCACCACTTCTAGTTTTTCCTTGAGCACTTGGGGGGTGAAAGGCTTGACAATGTAATTATTCACTCCCGCCTTTAAAGCGGTAATGACCTCCGCTTTCCCCCCCTCTGTGGTGATCATGATGATGGGCAGATCTTTAAAACGCCCATCAGAACGCACTTTCTTTACCAAATCCAAGCCGTTCATCTCGGGCATGTTCCAATCTGTGATAAGCACCCCCGTGGTGTCGTTGCTATCTAGCTTCCCCCATGCCTCCACCCCGTGTTCGGCTTCCATGATGTCCTCATAACCCAAGCGTTGCAAGGTGTTTTTAATGATCCTTCGCATGGTGGAACTATCATCTACAACTAAAATTTTCAAAATCGCTCCTTGGTCGGCTTAGTTGCACAAATACCCGCGCATGTTAGCATGTTTATTGCGCGCCTATCTTTAAAGTGCGCTTTAAAGACTACGGGTATGCAACACGCCCACTACGCGCCCCAAAATGGCGATGTCTTCTAGGCTTTGCAAGCGGATGGGTTTGTAAATGGGGTTGTCGCTAATTAAGGACACCTCGGGGCGCTTGCTAAGGCGTTTGACATAGTATTCCCCATCCAAATTCACCACATAAATCGCTCCCTCATAGCAACTCCCATCATTTTGGAAGAGCAATAGATCACCCTCCTTAATGAGGGGTTCCATAGCATTGCCCGCAGCCTGCAAGAGTCCCAGATGATCGATAGAGGTGATTCCAAAATGCCTCTTGAGAAAAGTCTTACTTTGGGGCAAGAACACCACGCCCTCATCTTGGTTCTTATTCCTAGTGGCATGCACTTTGATGTCCTTGATGTAGGGGACCATCACCACATCTTCTACCTCTTTGTGTGTGGAGGTGAAAAAGTGCAAATCGGTGTTAAGGGCATTGGCAAGCTTTTCTAGGGTGTCTAAAGTGATATTACTTCTCTGTTCGCTTTCATAGCGTTTGATACTCTGCAAACTCACCCCGCACTTGAGCGCGAGCTCCTCTTGGGTCAAATTATTGGCGTTGCGTAACTGCTTGAGTTTTTCTTTAAGCATCTTGACTCCTTTTACAAAATATATGGGTAAGAACCCTATACAATACTAGAGTTGAAATGTGGCTAAGTTTTAAGACTATTCCATAACAAATGCTTTAAAATGTTTCATTAGGCAAAATATCTTGACAAGATTCTAAAATTTGTGCTAGAATGCCGATTTGTCAAACTTCGGGGCGTAGCGCAGCCTGGTAGCGCACTTGGTTTGGGACCAAGGGGTCGAAGGTTCGAATCCTTTCGCCCCGACCATTTTGGGCGCAACTAGGATATGGTGGGTGTAGCTCAGTTGGTTAGAGCACCAGATTGTGGTCCTGGGGGTCGTGGGTTCAAGCCCCATCATCCACCCCATTTTTTCAAAAACTCCGTTTTGGCTTAGCGTTTGTAGCTCAATTGGATAGAGCACCAGACTTCGGATCTGGGGGTTAGGGGTTCGACTCCCTTCAAGCGCACCACGCGCTTGTAGCTCAGCTGGATAGAGCAACGGCCTTCTAAGCCGTAGGCCGCAGGTTCAAATCCTGCCAGGCGCACCACAGGTTACCAATTGATACCCGCATGCGTTTTCATTCTCACCTAGCGCGCTATATTAACTCAAGTATTCTATACTGGAGGGTTGATTATCAACTTGGAGCGATCATGGAACAACCCCCCAAAGATTTAGTGCAGTCCGCCTTGAACTTAGCCGCCACCTTGCAAGCCAATATTAGCGAACACTTGGATCACCAAGAGAAGAGTTTCCACAATAAGATGCAAAAACTCTTGGATAACCCACAAAATAAGGTTATGCTCATCGAGCTTTTGGATCGCTCCTTTAGATGTCAGGACAACCATGCCCGTTTTGATCTCATTGAATACACCTTGAACAAATACGGCATTGCGGACTTCTTTAGCGCGTTTGAGAAGTTTCTTTTAATGGGCTTTTTGCATGTAGGCAAACTCGCTCCTTCGCTGAGTGTGCCTTTTTTTGTGGATAAGGTGCGCGCTAACACGAAAGCGATGGTGCTAGATGAGAATAGCAACGCGCTAAAAAGCCTAATTGCCCAACGCCAAGCCGATCAAATCGTGCTCAATGTCAATTTGATTGGCGAAGAGGTGTTAGGCGAATCAGAGGCGGCTTACCGCCTGCACAAATACCAAGATGTGATCCGATCGGATTATATCCAATACATTTCCATCAAAATCACCACGATCTTTTCTCAAATCCAGCCCTTGGATTTTGAATATTCTAAGGCAGAAGTCGTCAAACGCCTAGACACCCTCTATGCTCTAGCCCTTGAACAAAAAACACAAAATGGTGTAGATAAGTTCATTAACCTAGATATGGAGGAGTTCAAAGACCTAGAACTCACCATCGCCGCCTTTATGGAGTCTATTGCTAAATTCCCCATCAGCGCGGGGATCGTGTTGCAAGCCTATATCCCGGATTCTTACCACCACCTGAAGACCTTGATCGCCTTTTCTAAAGAGAGAGTGCTCAATGATCTCCCCCCCATTAAGATTCGCTTTGTCAAGGGCGCAAACATGGAGAACGAAGAGACCATCGCCTCCATCAAGGGTTGGGCTTTACCCACATTTTCTAGCAAACAGGATACCGACTCCAATTACAATAAAATGTTAGAGTATGTCCTAAGTGAGGAGAATTACAAGTATATTCACATCGGAATCGCTTCGCACAACATCTTTGAGATCGCCTACGCCTACACGCGCATCCACGCGCTCAACGATCCGCTTGCCCTAGAGCATTTTAGTTTCGAGATGTTGGAGGGGATGAGCGTGCAGGCTAGCAGGGAGCTTAGGCAAATGCACCGGCTCATTCTCTACGCCCCCGTGTGCGATGAAAAGCATTTCAATAATGCTATCGCCTATTTGGTGCGCCGCCTAGATGAAAATACCGCCCCAGACAATTTTATGAAAGCCTTTTTCAACCTGCAGGTGGGATCGAGCGCGTGGAAAGATCAGCAGGAGCGTTTTTTAAAGAGTTTGGCGGGCATGGCTGGCTTAAATACCGCCCCAAGACGCACCCAAGATCGCAACCGACCTCCTACAGGTAAAAGCACTTATCCTAATAACCCCTTTGTCAATGAAAGCGACACGGATTTTACGCTTAAAGCTAATCGAGAATGGGCGCAAAGGATCGTAGATAAGACGCGCAACATCCCGCCCATTGAACTCTCCCCGGTGGTGGGCAAGGCATGCGCATTTGAGGGGCTCAAACGCTTGGATGTCTTTGATAAAATCGAATGCAAAAAAGTCGCCTCGGTTTTTCTAGCCAATGAGGCTGTCATGCAAGAGGCACTCCATTTAGCCCAACAGAGCCAATTCCCCCAACGCCATTTAGAGGAAATCCATGCCCTTTTAAGCCAGGTAGCCCAGAAATTTAGGGAGAGAAGAGGCGATCTCATAGGTCTAAGCGCGTTGGAAGTGGGCAAGACCTTTGTAGAAAGCGATGCGGAGGTGAGTGAAGCCATTGACTTTTTGGAGTTTTACCCCCATAGTTTGCAAGCTCTACTTAGAGAATACCCCCATGTGCGCTTTAAACCTAAGGGTGTGGGTGTGGTGGTTGCCCCGTGGAATTTTCCCATCGGCATTTCTGTGGGGAGCATCGCTAGCGCGCTAGCAGGGGGCAATGTGGTGATCTACAAACCCTCTAGCATGAGCATGGTGGTGGGTTATCGCTTGTGTGAGTGCTTTTGGGATGCAGGAGTGCCCAGAGATGCGTTGATTTATCTGCCTTGTCGGGGGAGCGAGTTTAGCGCACATCTGCTAGTTAGTCCTTTGGTGCGTTTTGCGATCTTAACCGGTTCTGAAGAAACCGCCTACCAGATGCTAAAAGCCAATCCCATGTTGCACTTGAGCGCAGAAACAGGGGGCAAGAACGCCACCATTGTAACCAAAATGGCAGATAGGGAGCAGGCTGTTAAAAACATTGTCCATTCTGCTTTTAGCAATTCCGGACAAAAGTGTTCAGCGACTTCTTTGCTCATTTTAGAAGAAGAGGTCTATGAAGATCAAAACTTCAAAAAAATGCTTGTGGATGCCACGCAGTCCATGAGTGTGGGCGACCCTTTACAATTACACCATAAGATTGGCACTTTGGCTAGCACACCCAGTCCCAAGGTGCAAAAGGCGTTGCACAACTTAGAAGCCCATGAAGAGTGGGTGTTAAAGCCGGAGTTTTTACAAGACAATTCTTACTTGATGCGCCCCTGCATCAAATATGGCACCAAAGCCGGGGATTACACCTACAATACCGAACTCTTCGTGCCCTTGCTTTGTGTGATGAAAGCCAAAGATTTAAAAGAGGCAGTTGATCTAGCTAATGGCACGGGTTATGGCTTAACCGGAGGCTTAGAGTCCCTAGATGAACGCGAATGGGCGTATTTTCAAGAACATATAGAAGTGGGGAATGTCTATATCAACAAACCCACCACCGGGGCGATTGTCTTGCGCCAACCCTTTGGCGGAGTGAAAAAATCAGCCGTGGGCTTGGGGCGCAAGGTGGGGAGCTATAACTACGCCTTGCAATTTGTGGATATTGAGGAGAACACCCCCACCCAAACTCCCCATGACGCGCATCTGCCCTTTATCCAAGCCCTAGAGGCTCTAAACACCCACCACAATAACGCCCTAGAAGAAATTCTCACCCTCGCGCGCGATTACGCCTACCACGCCCAACACAGTTTTAGCACCCCAGTGGAATTTATCCGTGTGCGGGGCGAAGAAAATTACTTTAGCTACACCAAAGTGTCTAGCGTGGGCTACCGCGTGAGCCCTGATGATGGGCTGTTAGAACTCTTTAGTGTGCTATTAGCCTGTGCGGTGTGTTCGATCCCCTTGAGTGTGAGTGTGGATAACCCCCCCACCAATCCCCATTTTGATCTCTTTATAGAGTGTTTAGATGGCTTGCAACACCATTTCAAACCCACCATCTTTTATGAAAGCTTGGAGGAATTTAGCACCAAGATAGGCGAATTTGCGCGCGTGCGCTACTTTGGAGGGGTTTTAGATTCGCTCTACAAGCAAAGCGCGCAAGCGGGCGTGGTTCTAGCCAATGCCAAGCCCTTGAAAAGTGGGCGTTTTGAATTGCTTAACTACCACTTAGAAAAATCTGTCAGCATTTCTTACCACCGCTATGGCAACTTGGGCGCGCGCGCCCTAGAACAGGGAGATTTGCATGCACATTAGCTACCAAATCTTGATCGTGTTTGTGCTCTACTCAGCTTTGATGCTCTACATTGGGTTTCACTTTTACCGCAAGAATGAGACCACCGAGGATTATTTTCTAGGGGATCGCTCTATGGGTCCAGTCATTAGCGCGCTGAGTGCTGGGGCGAGTGATATGAGCGGTTGGCTTTTAATGGGCTTGCCCGGGGCGTTGTATGTGGGCGGATTAGTCAATAGCCACATTGCTATCGGGCTAACCATTGGGGCGTTTATTAACTGGTCGCTAGTAGCCAAACGCTTGCGGGTTTATACCAGCGTGATCGCTAATTCCATCACTATCCCGGATTACTTTGAAACCCGTTTTAGCGATGATAAGCACATTTTACGCTTCATCTCTGCCATCGTGATTTTGATCTTTTTTACCTTTTATGTCTCCTCCGGACTGGTGAGTGGGGCAAAACTCTTTGAGGCGACTTTTGGGGTGCAATATAGCTATGCGCTGGTGGTGGGCACGCTCATCATTGTAACCTACACCTTTTTGGGGGGTTATAAGGCGGTGTGCTGGACCGATCTCATCCAAGGGCTCTTGATGATGGGCGCGCTCATTGTGGTGCCTTGCATGATGCTCTATCATTTGGGGGGTTTTGGCGCAAGCTTTGCAGAAATTGCCAAAACCAAGCCGGAGAATCTCACCTTTTTGAAAGACACTTCTATCGTAGCGGTGATCTCTAGCTTGGCTTGGGGGCTGGGCTATTTTGGGCAACCCCATATTTTGGTGCGCTTCATGTCTATCCGCTCCATTCAAGAAATCCCTAAGGCAACTGGCATTGGGATCGGGTGGATGGGCATTAGTTTAGCTGGCTCATGCCTAATTGGTTTGTTGGGCGTGGCGTATGTGGCAAAATTTCATTTAAATCTAGGCGATCCAGAAAAAATTTTTATCCACATGAGCGCGACCCTTTTTAACCCTTGGGTAAGCGGGGTGCTCCTAAGCGCGATCTTAGCGGCTGTGATGAGCACGGCTAGCTCCCAACTCTTGGTGAGTTCCTCAACAATCGCAGAGGATTTTTACGCCAAAGTCTTTAATAAGAAAGCCCCTGTGCAAACAGTCATGCTAGTTAGCCGTGCCTCTGTGTTGGCGGTGGCTTGCGTGGCGTTTTTTATTTCTATGGATCGCAATGCCAGCGTGTTAAAAATTGTCTCTTATGCGTGGGCAGGTTTTGGGGCGAGTTTTGGCACGGTGATTCTCTTTTCTCTCTTTTGGGAGCGCATGACAAGGCTTGGGGCGATCATGGGCATGGTCTTTGGGGCTAGCACGGTGATCTTGTATGACAAATTTGGCAAGAGTTTTTTAGACATCTATGAGATTGTGCCCGGGTTTTTAGCCAGCTCTCTAGCCATTGTTATCTTTAGCCTAATAAGTTCTGTGCGCCCGGGCACTAGAGATGCCTTTAAGACCATGTTGCAAGAAATTGAGAAAGGCTAGTATGAGGACATACTGGTGTGCCAGCAGAGCGCGGGTTTTTGCGCAAATAATAGCGCACCTGCGCTACTTTGCTGGACATTAAGAGTCCTCGCGTGCCTTAGCGCGCCTTACCAAAGTGGCTTTATCCGCAAAGAGGGCGCAAACCCCAAATCCCAAAATGTCCATGGGTAGCTGGTTTTTCTACAACCCCCTTGCGTGAGAACAATCCCCGCGCGCTTTGGAGAGCACTAAAACCATTTGTAAATGGAGATTGTGATCGCGCAGGTGTAGACGCTTAAAAGGGCGCGTCTGTGCCAAAGGGCGGGCACTAAGGGCACCAGTCTAACCCCCAAAATCACCCCCCCCACACTCCCAAGCCCCACCATCAAGCCCCATTGCAAATCTTCAAAGTCTAGCAAAGAATGGCGCGCTAGAGAGATCACCCCACTGAAAGAAGAGAAGATCACAAAGAACAGCCCTAGGGGCACGCTTTGCTTGGCTGGGATTTTAAGATAATAGGCTAATAGGGGCACCATTAGCACGCCCCCCCCAATACCTAAGCTAATGGCAAACACCCCTGTAAGCGCGCCAATACCTAGCAAGAGAGCTTTGTGTTTGGCACTAAGGATGTAGGGTTCTTTAGATTCTAGGGGGGTGGCTTTAGATTTAAAGACAAAGCGCACAAAGGAATACAAGGTTACCACAATGAACGCCCCTAGCAAAGTCTTATGCGAAAAGCTAGCCAAAATCAGCCCGCTGAAACTTGCCCCCACCATCCCTCCAAGACCCACCCACACCCCTATTTTGACATCCAAAAGCCCTTTTTTGAAGTTAGCAAAACTCCCCACCACAGAGGAGCAAGCCATTTGCAAAATGGAAATCCCCACTGCGCTATCATAAGAATGCCCTAATACCAGCATCGTGGGCACAATCACCATCCCTCCCCCAATGCCAAAAAACCCCGACATCGCCCCCGTGATCCCCCCTAATAACAAGAATAAAGCAAGTACCCACACTTCCATGCACGCCCCTATATCAACGCTAAGGATACTACCACAAATCCAAGAGTTTTTGTGTTATGCTAACGCCATGCAAAATATGTTGGATCGGCGTGTCCTCACGCATTTTGACTTTTTATTGTTCTTCTTTCTCTTGCCCTTGATGGCTCTGTCTGCCTTTTTGATCCACGAAGCTAACGCCACTCTCAGTCTCAAGCAGGGGTTTTATTTTGCCATCGCCTTTGGGGTGTTTTGGGTGGCCTTTTTGATCCCCTTTAGGCACTTGGATCGCTCTTTTCATCTTTTCTACTGGTTTTGTGTGATCTTGCTGGCTTTGGTGAACGCGGTGGGCACAAGCAAATTAGGCGCGCAACGCTGGTTAGCCATCCCGGGGACTTCTTTTTCTTTCCAACCTAGCGAACCCATCAAGATCGCGATTTTACTCCTGCTCGCCCATTTGATTCGAACAAATCCCGTGCCTAGCGGGGGTTATGGTTGGAGAGCCTTTGGTAAATTCAGCTTTTACATTGCGATCCCCTGCGCGCTTATTTTAAGACAGCCCGATTTAGGCACAGCCTTAGTCATTTTGATCATGGGCTATGGGGTGCTCTTCTTGGTGGGCGTGCACCCTAAGATTTGGATCAGCTTAGGATTAGCCTTTGCTATCGCCTCCCCGCTTATTTACAGCTCTCTACACGATTACCAAAAAAAACGCATCCACGACTTCATCGCCGAAAAACCTAATTATCATGTGCGCCAATCCATCATCGCCATCGGTTCGGGGGGGTTTTGGGGCAAGTCTAAAGAAGAATCCACACAGGCTAAGTTAAAGTTTTTACCCATCGCCACGAGCGATTTCATCTTTGCCTACTTTGTGGAACGCTTTGGATTCTTTGGGGCGTTTTTACTGCTGGGTTTTTACATGTTCTTTGTGATGCACTTTTTAGCCTATTTTAGAAGCGATCCCCATGATCATTTTTTACAGGCGATCACAGCCGGGATCGCCATTTTGATCTTCATTTACACAAGTGTGAATATCGCCATGACCTTGGGGTTAGCGCCAGTGGTGGGCTTGCCCCTGCCCTTGTTAAGTTATGGGGGGAGTAGCTTTATCACTTTTGTCGCATTATTTGGAGTTTTTGAAAATCTACTTGCTTTTAAATTCGGTTTTGGTTATAATCGCCCCGCTAGAAAAAAGGGATTCTTAGCTCAGCTGGTTAGAGCACTCGGCTCATAACCGATTGGTCGTAGGTTCAAGTCCTACAGAATCCACCAGCTTTAAGGGTCTACATGCTAATTGCCGCCAGCCTTTTGAGTGCGGATTTTATGAATCTCAAAGCCAGTTTGGAGCGCGTTTTAGGGGTGGATTTTTTCCATGTAGATGTGATGGATGGGCATTTCGTCCCCAATCTCACTTTTGGACCTTGCGTATTAAAAAACTTGCACGCCCACTTTGACACCCCCTTAGACATCCACTTAATGGTAGAAAATCCCTTGTTTTTTGTGGATTTATGCAAGGATTTACAACCCGCCTTTATCACTTTGCATGCTGAGAGCACCCCCCATCTGCATAGAAGTGTGCACTACATCAAAAATCTGGGGATCAAAGCGGGGGTGAGTTTGAATCCGGCCACGCCCTTGTGCGCGCTAGATTACATTATCCAAGATGTGGATTTGATCTTGCTTATGAGCGTCAATCCGGGATTTGGGGGGCAGAGTTTTATCCCTTTGAGCTTTGAGAAAATCAAAGCCTTTAGGGCGCGTTTCCCCCATTATGTAGGTGTATTAGAGGTAGATGGGGGAATCAACGCGCACAACGCACCCCTATTGCGCGCCTGTGGGGTTAATTTGCTTGTGGTGGGGAATTATCTCTTCAGCCATGCCAACCCCACACATGCCCTACAAGCCTTGCGTGGTCGCGATTAAAACTCTATAATAACCCCATGTTAGATTGGTTGGTGTGGATGCAAACCCAAAATATCATGGGGTTTTGGTTGCTCTTTGCGCGCTTGGCAGGCGTGATGGCGTTTTTCCCTTTTTTTGATAATAATTTGGTTCCAGTGTCTGTAAGGGGAGCGTTGGGCTTTTTCTTAACCTTGCTATTTTACCCCACCATCTCCCCCACCCCCATGCATTTGAGTCCAGAGGATTTTTTGATCGCTCTGCTCTCTGAACTCCTGCTAGGGTTGTGCGCCTCTTTCTTTTTGCATGTGGTCTTTAGCACTTTGGCGTTTGCCACAGACACCATTAGTTTTTCTATGGGTTTGACAATGGCAAGCGTTTACGATCCCATCTCAGGCGCACAAAAGGCGATCGTAGGGCAGGTGGTGTTGCTCTTGGCTATTCTTACCATGCTCCAAACCTCCATGCACCACCTCATCATCCTTTGGGTGCAACACAGTTTAGAAAAAGTGCCCTTGGGCACTTTTGCCCTCTCTGGGCATGTGGTGCAAGCCAGCGTACAAGCCTTTGGGTATCTCTTTAGCATTGGCTTTAGTATCGCTTTCCCTATTCTCGCTTTGATCATGTTGAGCGATGTTGTCTTTGGCATGATCATGAAAACCCACCCGCAGTTCAATCTTTTAGCCATTGGCTTCCCTTTAAAGATCGCCATCGCCCTGCTTGGGCTTATCATGGTCTTGGGCGCGATGATACACCGTTTTAAAGATCAGCTCTTGAATGCTTTTGCCCTGCTCTCTAAATTCTTTTAAAGGAGATGAATGAAAACCCCCCTACTTGAATACAAAGACGCGCTAGAATTGAGTCTAGCCCTTGTTAAACACAGCCCCCAGACACAGCAAATCCCCCTAGAAGAGGCGATGGGGCGAATCTTAGCACAAAGCGTGTGTGCGCGTGAACCCCTACCCAAAGCCACAAATTCTGCGATGGATGGCTTTGGCTTGCGCCTAGAGGATGTGGGTAAACCCTTAGAAATCACCCATACCCTTTATGCAGGACAAAGCGTTGAGGGGGTTAGTGTTGGGGGTGGGGCTTGTGTAAAAATCATGACTGGCGCGCTAGTGCCCAAGGGGGTAGAGATCGTTGTGCCCTTTGAAGAGATGGATTTCTACCATAAGGATCAAGCCCAAGCCCCCGCTAAAGACTTCAAACAAGGGGCTAATATCCGCTTTGAGGGCGAAGATATCCAAAAGGGCGAACTCATCGCGCATGCCGGGCAAAAAATCCACGCAGGGCTGATCGCCCTGCTAGCTTCTCAGGGTATTACGCATGTCTTAGTGTTCAAACGCCTTAGCATTGCGATCTTTAGCAGTGGCGATGAAATCGTCCCTTTAGGCGCAAGCGCTAAAACCCACCAAATTTATGACAGCAACGCGCCCATGCTAGTTGCGCTTTTAAGCAGTTACGGGTATGACGCTAGGCATGTGGGCAAACTTAGCGATGATCTGCATAGCCAACAAGAAGCCATGCGGACATGGGGGGAGTATGATGTGGTGGTGAGTAGCGCGGGGGTGAGCGCGGGGGATAAGGATTATTTTCAAGACGCGTTATTACAACAAGGGGCAACTATCCATTACCACGGGGTCAATCTCAAGCCGGGCAAGCCCATCATGTTAGCTAGTTTTCCCCACCTCCCCCACCCCACCTTTGTCTTTGGCATGCCAGGTAACCCTGTGAGCTGTATGCTCACCTGCCTAGTCTTGGTGTTACCCATGCTAGCTAAGTTGGCTGGCTTAAGCGAAAAGCAAGAGATTTTGCGCGTGCCTTTGAGTGAACCCCTGCACTTCAAAGGGCAACGCTTGCATCTAGTGCTGGGGAATTTGGTGCAGGGAGTGTTTACCCCCTATAGGCATAACCGCTATGGCTCGGGGGCTATTGACGCGCTGGGGGCGTGCAATGCCCTAGCGTTGATCCCCCCGGGTGTGCTAGAAGTCCAAAAAAGCGTAGAAGTGCTCTTGATCAAAACTCATAGCTAAGATAGGCGGTTACTGAACGCCCCGGTCCGGGTTCTCTGCCTGTGGGGCTGGTGCCAATGCCCCTAAAGTAGTATTTCATATCAAAGATATTATTGACCTGCAGGCTCCCCATAACTTTGTGCCGTCCGCCCTGCCAAAACACCTGACTTAATTGCAAATTCCACACCCAATACCAAGGCAAAAGCCCCACACTATTACAGCCATAAGTAGCCCCATCAATGCTATAGCCAAAGTTAAAGCAGGCTGTTTTGGGCGTGGCTTGGTTGAGCACAGAGGAATAAGCACGGCTGTAAAAATAACTGCTCAAACCAAAGGTGGTTTTCTTGTAGGTATACATCATGTCCAAGATGAATTGGTTAGGACTCACATAGGGCAATCTCTTGCCCTTGAGATTAAAGGACTGGTTAACAATCCCCTCAAAATAGCTAGGGTTATCTTGGGCGTTGTTGGTGATACGCGCATCTATGTAGGTGTAAGCCACATGGAATTGCAAACCCCTAATGGGAGCGTAGTAAAGTTCTAGCTCCACGCCCTGACTCTTAGCATCAATGTCTAAAGCATTGCTCCCATACCCCCCGCTGTAGTAGTGGTGGGCTAAGATGACAAAGTAGTTGGCGTTGAAACTCAAGAGGTCTTTATAGGAATAGCGCGACCCCACCTCAAACTCATTAAAAATTTGGTTGTAATTGGTGGAGAAAATGCTAACGGACTTGGCTTGGGGGGGGATGAAGCTGCGGCGGTAATTGAAATACATCACCCAATCTTTCAAGGGTTTGTATCCCAAATTAAAAGCAGGGCTCCATTGGTTGTCCGTCTTTTTAATGCTCTTGGAGAGGGTAAAATCGCCATTGCTGGGATTCACATTTTCGGGCAACACTTTTTTATAGTTTAAAAAGGTGTAGCGAAACCCCGGGGTTAGCACCAATTTACCCCCAAAGAACTCCATTTTATAGCTCGCATACACGGCGGTGTAATTGTTAAACATCTCTAAATTTTGGCTGGCTTTTGTATCAAAGAGAAAACCAGACATGTTGCAAACCCCATTGCTAAGAGAGGTGCATTTGTTCTCTAAAAATCTAAACCACATGTTACTAGCCATGAAACGCAGACCAATTTTGAGGGTGTGTCTGGTGTGCTTGGTGTTGAAAATCACATTGGTATTAGGCTCAATGGCGTTGATGAAGTAGTGGCGGGGGTGATCGCCGATGATATAGCCCTTGTAGTTTTGGTTGGTATAAACCGGACCTAATTTGGGGTTGGTGTTGACATTGAGGAAATTAGAGTCAAATTGGAAATCGCGACTCATGTCATGCCCATAGTAGGTTAAAGTGAAATCCCCGCCAATTTTAGAGGTGTCTCCAAAGAACATTTGGTACACCGCCCCCCAGCGCATCGCTTTGCCACTTTTATCATTTTTGGGGCGGTTATTTTGGAATCGATTTTGTTCATAGGCTTGCACGCCTAGAGATCCGGGATCGGTTAAGAAAAACTTATAATACTGGTAGAAGAGGGTAATCTTGTGGTTTTCGTTGATCTCATAGAGAGCATCTAGGAGGTAGTTTTGGATATTGGTCGGGCTATTGGCGCGAAACCCTTGCCCTGTGATGTAGTTAGCTTGGGCTTGCACCCCAAAATGCTTGTTGATCATCCCCCCACTTTTGAGATAGGAGTTGAATAAAAAATTATTAGCTAGGGTGTCAATGAAGGACTGCCCTTTGCTCGTTGATCCCACAAAATTCCCATTGGCGCGCCCCCAAGCGGTCATGCGTTCGGCGATTTGGTTTTCCCATTTGTTGGGGATATCCTTAGTGGTGATGTTAATCACCCCCCCAAAGGCATTAGGTCCATACTGCACGCTCTCCCCCCCCTTGATCACACTGATGCGATCGACTGATTGGAAGGTAACTGGAAAAATGGGCATGCCAATGTCCACATAGGGCGCGACATAAACTGGAATCCCATTGACTAGAATCATCCCCGTATTGCTATGCCCTGAGCCCCCGCCCCCAAACCCACGCACCGAAAAGCTAGGCACCGCCCCTACTCCTGTGGCATTGCGGATATGCACTCCGGGCACATTTTGCAAGGCTTCTTCTATGCTTTGGTTAGCTTGCTGGGTGAGTTGTTTGTGTGAGATGATGGTTTGGCTGCCCAAATAGTTTTTCACCTCCGGGCTGCGCCAACTCTTAGGGGCTTCTTCATTGAGAACAGCCCCTGTGGTTTCTATCCTCTGGAGGCGGTGGGTTTTTACCCCTTGTAGACTATGGACTGCCAAACAACTCCCCCAAAGCACAACCATGACTTTTCTCATTTTAAGCCCTTTAAAAGAAAATTAGGAAGGCGATTATATAAGAACAATTCTAAGAATCATATTAATGCAAGAATGAGAACGATCGTTGCAGTTTTATCTACACTTAGCCAAATGGATTTAGTGCGCGCGCCCGGCTTTGCGCTTGATCACCGTGGATAATGAACCCTGTTGTGCAAAAATAAAGTCCAAGTCTTTAAATCTAGAAATACGCTATGCTTGGCGTTGCAAAAATATTTAAAGGAGTTTAAATGATTCGCCTACTTCTCTTAGCCCTCTTGCTCTTAAATCTGCAGGCTAAAGAAAATACATTGGCTATCTTTCTCCACTTTGTCCCCATAGGCAAACCCCAAGAATCCCAAAACGCCCAATTTTTCAAAGCATTTATGGCACTCTATGACTACATAGATAAGTCTTTTAGAAAAAGTTGCAGTTTTATCTACACTTAGCCAAATGGATTTCGTGCGCGCGCCCGGCTTTGCGCTTGATCACCGTGGATAATGAACCCTGTTGTGCAAAATAAAGTCCAAGTCTTTAAATCTAGAAATACGCTATGCTTGGCGTTGCAAAAGCACTTAGAAAAGGAATTTAAATGATCCGCCTACTTCTCTTATCCCTCTTGCTCTTAAATCTGCAGGCTAAAGAAAATACATTGGCTATCTTTCTCCACTTTGTCCCCATAGGCAAACCCCAAGAATCCCAAAACACCTCCTTTTTTAAAGCGTTTAAAGCACTCTATGACTACATAGATAAGTCTTTTAGAAAAATAGAGCCCGAAGATCCAAACGAGAGACAGCCTTACTTCGATCGCCTATCAGAACTGCCAGATTATACAGATGCCTCCATCCCTCTAGCCAAAGCTGTAGTTAAGCAAATACCCTTGCTTCACGAATTTAAGCCCAAAAACCAAAGAGAGGTGCAATTCTTAGCCCATGTTAAAGATATGGAAATGCTCCATATACTAGATGCGATCGATGTATTCACTCCTCGTCCCATTTACCCAAGAGTAACACCAAAGATCGCAGCCCATATGTTTTTAGATTCTGTTGCCTTTCTCTACACACCCTTGTTCAATGCCCACAAGGCTGGGTTAGATGTGATCGCCTATCTTAAACAACTCCACAAGGAGGAGAGCAGCGAAAAGACCATGGCGTCGTTTGATATGCACCAAATCGGATTGTTTAATACAGACAGATACTATGAAAAAGAAAAAAACATTGTCCCCCATAAGCCTTTTAGAAAACGCCTCGACCAAGATATGTATAATGTGGGAGAACTGATGAGGACTTTTCAATTATACTGGGGTGAATGGACCAGCGTAGTTGTCAATAAAATCCTAAATAGTGGAATACCCTCAACCTTTGTATTTGAGAATGAATTTGATGAATTTGTGAGCAAAAACGCCCAGCGCATAGACCCCGAACACCTCTCTGATCTCTTCACAGCACGGGTGATCCCACTAAATCGCAACGCCCCTTTTTACGACCTCTTGCGAAACGACGACCCCAAGATTTTAAAAGACACACTCAAAGATCACCCCACCATGTGTTTAAGCCCCAAATATTTAAGCCCAAAGTCCCAGCAAACTTGCCAACAACTCTTTGATACCCAAACCTACAACACTAAGGACATTCAAGAGCAGTTACACCTTGTGCGTTTGATCTCTATTGATGAGAGTCCTTGTGTGTATCTAGACCCTAAGGACAAGCTTCAAATTTTTAAGTCTAGTGATGCGCTATGCTTGGCGTTGCAAAAGCACTTAGAAAAGGGGTTTTGATGACCCGCTTAATTAGCATACTTCTACTCATAAGCCCCCTATGGGCTGTAAGCACCGATTTAATCCAGCAAATGCAACAAGCCCGCGCATTGATGGTTAAAATCTACTACAAAGCCTTCAAAGAGCGTTGCGATCGCGTATATGCTAGCGACATGGTTTATTCCACTGCCATGCAAGACAAGGCGAGACCTCTTGTCAAGCACCTAAAAGCCTTTGTCGATCATATCCCGCTTTTACAAACCCTCCAACCCAAAACCCCCAAGCAAGCCCAAATGATCCAAGCACTCAAAGCCCTTGAGATGTATAACCTTTTTATTTTGTTGCGCGACTCTACCCCAGAATTTTATTGTGAAAACCACACTTCAAAGTGCAAGAAAATGAAGTTTCCCAAGCGTGTTAAGCCCTTTGACGCTAAAAAACACACTCTAAAATTTTTAAGGGGCATAGAATTGACCTACACTCCCTTGATTGAAGCCTATCATCAGGGTTTGGACTTCACAGATTATCTCTACCATTTGCAGGCATTGCAAGACAAGGATGACGCATTATCTCCTGAGATGTTTTGGATGACTATGGACACTCGAGCAGATAGTTTGGACATGATCAAAGGTCCTAAGACCCCGACCTTGCGCCACTATTTTGAGGATTTTAAATCCATCGATGCGCACGACGATTACATGGGTAACCTTGGTTTCCAGGTCAAGGATGATAACGCAAATGCAGAGTATGGTTACAAAGATTTTTTTACAATCCAGATTGTCCGTGCTGTTGGGGGTGTCAAGATCCAAGATTTAGACGCATGGATGGCTTATTACCAGGCGCAAGATTTTGCCTTCTTAGGGGATGTTGCTCATGACTATGACTATGAAAGTGCCATGGGGTTCTATTGGGAGAGTGTTACCCATGTGCGGGTAACCCTTGTTGAGGATGTTGAGTATTCAGTTTCTATTCTCAAGCCAAAAGTCCCTTTGGCTAAAGCGATGCAACTAACTCTCACCAAAAACCCCACTCCCTGCTTACAACCCCAGTATTTAAACAAAGAGGCTAGAGCGGTTTGCTTGCAAGTGTTTAAGCAACACAGCTACAACCCCAAACCCTTACAAAAATACCTAAAATCCTTGCGCCTTGTCTCCATTGAAACGCGCCCTGTGTGTATCTTAACGCACAAGACAAACTCCAAACTTTTAAGTCTAGTAACGCGTTGTGTGTGGCATTGCAAAAACACTTCACAAAGGAATAAAAATGATCCGCCTACTCCTTCTAGCCCTCTTGGTGCTAAACCTACAAGCTAAAGAAGATGTATTGGCTATCTTTCTCCACTTTGTCCCCATAGGCAAACCCCAAGAATCCCAAAACGCCCAATTTTTCAAGGCGTTTAAGGCACTCTTTACTTACATGAAAAAATCCTCGGCTAAGATAAAAGATGCGTGCGAAAATGTCCCATTAAATGACAACTACAACTATACTATGGCTCAGATTATGGCAGATTACACAGATGCCGCCATCCCCCTAGCCAAAGCTGTGGCTAAGCAAGTCCCCTTGTTTAAAGAGTTTAAGCCCAAAAACCAAAGAGAAGCGCAATTCTTAGCCCATGTTGAGGATATGGCAATGCTCCATGCCCTAGACCTCATAGACATTTCGCTTGAAGAAAAGGTTACATCTGTTGCCCACGAGTTTTTACACATCAACGCATGGCTTTATGCCCCGCTTTTCAACGCCCACAAAGCGGGGCTAGATGTGATCGCCTATCTAAAGCAACTCCATCGTATCTTTTCTAAAAATGCTGATCTGCGTCGTAGGAGAAATATCTTTGTTTTTCATGAAAAAGGGCTATATGAAGAACAAAGAAAAAACATCGTCCACTATAAGCCTTTTGAAAAACGCCTCATTCAAGATATGCATGAAGTAGATATACCCATGAAAATCTTCGTCCTTGGTATAGACTATCCTTCTTGGGTTATGCTCGTTATGAACACAATCTTTGAGGTGGGGACATCTGCAAACCGGATACCTGATAAGCGTACATTTTGGGACTTCATGGATAAAAACATCCAACGCATAGACCCCGAACATCTCTTTGATCTCTATCTAGCGCGGGTGTTCCCCCTAAATCGCAACGCCCCTTATTACTACGATAACTTACAAAATGACGACCCCAAGATTTTAAAAGACACGCTAAAAGACAACCCCACCATGTGTTTAAGCCCCAAATACTTAAGCGCACAATCTAAGCAAACTTGCCAACAACTCTTTCAAGCTAACACCTACGACACTAAGGACATCCAAGAGCAATTACACATTGTGCGCCTGCTCTCCATTGATGATAGCCCTTGTGTGTATTTAGACCCTAAGGATAAACTCCAAGTCTTTAAGTCTGATAATGCGTTATGCCAAGCCTTACAAAAAATGAAATTTTAAGGAAATCTATGCCCTTTTTACTTTGGATGGGCTTACTCTTTCTGCCCCTGCTAGCCAACCCCATTGACAAGATACAAGCCTTATATGGGCACACACACCCTCCCTCTTTGCATGCCTTTTTGATAAACCTAAGTCCCCAAAGACAAGAAATAATCCAGCTAGCCAAAAGTGTTGCCATCCCCATCTTAAAGCAATTCAAGGCAAACACCCCCAAAGAGCGCGCCATGCTAGAAGCGATGCATCTCTTTAGCACGCTCATCCTTTTAGAGCTTATCAAAGAATCCATGCCAGATGATCCAAAAGTGCCCCAATTTAGTAAGACAGCCACGCAAATTGCTTTAGACTTTTCACAAATTAACGCATTTCTCTATATGCCCCTTTTGCAACTCCAAGCACATGGGATTAACCCCTTTGCATACATTAGGTTTATCCACCACTACACCAACACGCACGCATGTTTGACTCCAGATTGTTTAAACATGGATGAGATATGGCAAAACACAAA
>NZ_QXQR01000029.1:0-10508 GCF_003660355.1 Helicobacter sp. L8 | reverse complement strand
TAATGGGGCTGTAACCAAGTATGGCTACATACTAGATACAGCTAGTTATGGATCGTTGAAACAAGAAGCCCACCCGTCTTTAGCGGGTGGGTGATTCACGCTGGCTGATCGCAAAGCTATCTAGCAAGATGATATAGCTGTAATTTTGCACACTCACCCCCCCGGTGGTTACCATCTCGCTTCGAATGGGTTTTAGGGGAAAAGCTTGGGTGTTGTTGTGCTTAATACCCGCCCTGGCTTGAAAAATCGCGCGTCTTAGGGCTTTTAAGCTCATCACATCATCGGCTTGGATTTGTTTAGTTAAGTCCGCTGGGCTATCTGTGGGCTGGGGGGTTTTATAGCCCTCTGTGGCGTCGCACACAACGACATTGCTAAAATCATTGCATAGCGCGCACACTAGCTGGCGATCTCTCTTGGTTTGAATCCACTCAGTTAAGCTATCTGAAGCTTCTTTGATGAAGTCAATATGCTTTAACGCGCTGTAATGCTTGATCTCGCTCTTGATCGCATTGCCCACCACCTCCGGGTAAATGGTTTGACTCAAAATTTCTAAATTGTCAAAGTTGCTATTAAAATCGCTGTTGCCCTTCACCCCTGTTCCGCTTAACTGGGCTTTAAGGCGGGGTCTATAGGGCTGGTTATCTGCTACAATGTAGCTGCGCACACCTCTATCGCTCCCTCTACCCGTCAAGGGCTCAAAAGGGCTTTTCTTCCAACTGGCTAGCTCGATGCTCTTGGCAATCTGCACGCTCACATTGGGATCATCCTTCCAATTGGCTAAGTTGATGTTGTTCAAGTCTGACAAGCTCATGTTTTCTCCTAAAATCTATCCATGACTAATTCTTGGGGGTTGGGGTTGTTAGCGGGGGCGGCTTGACCTTCTAGGCGTTGGGGTAGGTTTTCCTCCTCGCCCTTGTAGCTTTTAAAAAGCTGGTAAAGGGTTTCAAAAAACTCCACTCCTTGCAAATTGTCTAGCTCCTTCTTGTATTTGGGTGGCAAATCGTCTTGGTAAAAAGCTACCATCTCCTCCATATTGGCATCGGGGTGCTTGGCTAAAAAATCGGCTTGGGCTTGCTGGACTTCTTGCTCCCCTTTCTTGGTGTGGATTTGCCCCTGTAAGTCGTTTGCCTGCTGGACTTTGCTCCCTAAATTGTCCTTTAGAAACTGGTTTTGCATTTCTAAAAGCTTTTTGATGAAGGCTTCTTTGTCGTCAAAAAAAAGCCCCTCTAGCTGTGCGTCTATGTTTTCAGATGCCCACTTGGCAAAATCGCCCTCAAGGCTGGCTTCTGCTTGGGCGATCTCATCTTTTAAGACTTTTAGCTGGTTTTCTTGCTGTTCTAGGCTGGGCTGTGCGTCCATGCGTGTCCTTATTTTTTGCGCATTTTAAGCAGAAAAGCGCAAAAAAAACAAGGGTTAAAAGGTGTAAAATTTTACCGGAATGATAGGGCAAGACTTGTCTAATTTTGCCTTTCAAATAAATCCTATGACTACCTTTCTGCCTCAACAAAAATATTATTTAGAGCTTCTTGCAAACTATCCCCTTGCGATACACAGCCTTTCAAAGAAGGAACAAAAGCAAAATACCCAAACTCGTCCTTCTCAATGATAGCGTTTAGAATCATTGACATAACCTTACTTGAATAAAACGTGAATTGAAAGATTCAAGTACGATTCTCTAACCCCCCTGTATTTGGGCTAGTTTGGCTTTTAGCGCGTCCGCGTGGTGGGTGTCGCCCCGCTCTAGCGCCTCTTGCAAACTAAAATGTAAACGCCTGATCTTAAAAGCTAATAAACTCTCCTGCCAACTAGAAGGCTCAAGGGGTTTAAAGCGCACATCTAACCTGCCCACTCTGCCTAAGTCCTCCCTAGCTAAAGCGTTAAACTCGTCTTGTAGGTGGAAGTCCTGCGCGCTTAAAAAGCGTTTGGCGGTGTATCTAAACTCCGCGCTAATGAGCATTGTGGCTAAAATCCTGCCCTCTAGCCATAGCGGGCTAGCTTGAAGGGCGGGCGTGGCGCGCACTAAAGCGCGCTTGCGCTCTTGTGTGTCCTGCCTAATAGCCTCCATGTTGGGCGCGCGCAAATGGCTTAGGCAAAAGTGTTTCAAAAAGGGGGGGTAGTTCTCTATGAGTTCCAAAAGCGCATAATAGTTTCCATCTAACAAGTGGGGGGGCTGGCTAGAGTCTAGCTTGGTGTTGCTAAAATAGCTCCACCCATGCGTCTTGAATAGGTCGGGCTTGACACCACTCTTCAAGGCTTCTCCCATGTCCTTGATCTGGGTGTCCTTAAACCTTACAACACCCACATGGCTATAAGCGCGCTTAAAGCACATTTCTAGCGCGCGCATGTTGGCTTTCTGTCCGGCCTCGTCTTGATCAAAACTAAAGACAATTTCTACATTCATGCTAGCTAAATGCTCTAAATGCGCTTGGCTAAAGGCTGTGCCCACACAGCACACCACATTAGGGTAGCCAAAAGCTTCAAAACCGGCTACATCTAAAAAGCCTTCTGTGATGATGGCTTGTTTTTTGAGCATGATGCTTCCTAGGGCGCGGTGCAAATTCCAAAGTATCTTAGATTTGTCAAAGTAGGCGTTCTGCCTTGAATTAATGTATTTGGGCGCGTCTTTTAAAGATGGTGTTCTGGGCGCGCATAAGCGCGCGCTAAAGCCACACACCCGTCTAGCAAAATCTCTCAAGGGGAACATAATGCGCCACTTGAAAAGCCCCTCTAAAAGCCCGCATTCTAACAAGGCTTCTTGCCCAAATTCTGATCTTAGGGCATCTAGGGCTTCTTGGTTGCAAAAACCCAACTGGTAGTCTTCTATGAGTTGGCTAGACAGCCCGCGCTTGGCTAGATAGTCTAAAACAACGCTTTCTTTTTTAAGCGCGTGGGCAAATATTTCAACCGCGCGCGCTAGAGTGGTGTAGCCGGGCTTTTGGGGGGCTTGCGCGCTGAACTCTAGGGGAAAGTTGAAAATACGCGCCACTTCTATGAGCGCGTCCTTGAAGTCCACCCCCCTAAACTCTTGGATAAACCTAAAAGCATCCCCCCCCCTAGCGCACCCAAAACAATACCATGATGCGCTATGTGGGTAAATAGTAAAGCTGGGTGTTCTCTCGGGGTGTATGGGACAGATCGCGCTATATACGCTCCCATTGCGCCGCATTTCAAGCCCTAAAGCCTCAAAAAAGGCTAGAATGTCTATTTTGTCCTTAAGGGCATCTAGGTTCTTAACCAAAAAGCCCCCGATCTGGCTCTAAATTTAGCGGACTTGGGGTGCGCCTAGTCATCATAATACCGCGCGCATTCTTTGCACAAGGGGGCTTGAGAATCCCCCTGCCCGCAACTAGGACACACTAGGCGTTCTAAATAGCCTTCTATGCCATCGCTTAGCACGCCTCTATCTTGGCTGAAACGCTCTAGAGCGTCGTACACGCTTTTGCGAACATAGATAGGGTAAGTCTCTTCTTGGGTGTAGTTTTCTTCTAACATGCTTTCTCCTTGAGTTTTAGCGCCAAATACTCTAAGTGCATTTGGCGCAATGTGTAATCTAGGTGGTATTTCCCATTTTGGTAGCTGTGCTGCACAATCCCGCTAAAATTGCTTGGCAAAACAAACACGCCCTTAGCGGGGAAGACAAAAAAATCGTTCTGGGTTTTTTGCTCCAACATCAAAATATAGGGGTGGAGCGCGTGCGCATAGATGTCGCACCAATGGTACAAATTCCCCTCGTATTCAAAGAGTAGGGCTTTTAGCCCCCCTAGATTAATAACCTCCCTGGGCAAGTGCACTATTAACCCCTTATCCACATAGACACTCTCCACGGGGGGGGAGCCTAGCACAAAGATAGCGGGCTTTTCATCGCATATGCCTAGCTGGAAAAAGCTAAAGCCACATCCCCCCCCCTCTATGAAGGCGCGCGCTTGGGCTACCTTTTCATTTGCCTCTTTTTCAAACTCATGCCCGCTTGCAAAAGTGCGATCCTCTGTGTTTTTAGTCATTGATCAATCCTTCCAAATCCTTTTTTAGCTTGTCGCTCTCATGGTCCTCCTCAAAACAATACAGCTCGCGGTTCACTCTAAAGCGTTGCACCTTGTCTAAACCGCCCTGCTTGTTTTTGATGAAGTGCACCTTGCGGTAAGCTGTTTCCTCTCCCTGTTTGTTGTGCACCTTTTCAATGTGCAAAAACACCTTAGCCATGTGCGCGCCCATCTTGCTTTTAAAGGGCGATCTAGAATCCCCCTTAGCTGACTGGACAATCAAAAAGATCACGATCTCTAAATGCGGGTCATGCGCCACACTCAAAAGCCTCTTAAATTTGCGCGTCTCTTCTTCCTCGGGGATTCGATCCCGCGCCACATCTAGGCAATATTGCGAATCGATCAAAAACGCCTTCACCCCCTCTTTGGCGCGCGCCTTGATCTGGGCGATCACATCCTCTAAGTCCTGCCCTACATCGGTGATAAGCAACCTTTCTTCATCTAGGCGCGCGGTGGATTCTTGCACTTCTTGTAACTTAGGGACAAGCCCCCTTAAGGGAAACTCAAAGGAAAAAAAAGCCACGCGCACGCTCTGGCTAATGTGGCTCAAAATCTGTAGCCCTAACATCGTTTTTCCCGCGTCTGGGTCGCCCCCGATCAACACTAGGCTTTGGGTTTCAAAACCCCCGCCTAGGGCTTTGTCTAAAGACGCGATGCCACTGGGCAATTTCTCTAGGGGGGTGGTGTGGGCAAAGTGCTCGCACCACTGGGCAAAACTCTTAAAGACATTCTTGGATTCAAGGCTGATGTAACGATCTAAAAACTCTTGATCAAAGACTTCCCCCCTTAGGGCGCACTGGGCTAGCTGGCTAGCTAAAGCCTTTTGGGTTTTCATCTTCAAGGCGTGCTTTAAATCCTCCTTGAAGTCCAAATAAGATGGCTGGGGCTCTTTGGCTACGATCGCCTGAAATTCTGGGCTAGCACAAAAGGACGCCCCTAAAGCCACCTGAAGGGCTTCATAGCCCACGCCTAGCCCCTGCTCCACGCGTTGGATCACAAATTCTAAGATGTCCTGGTGCGCCTTCTCAAAGTATTTCAAAGAAATGCCCTCTAAGAGTTGGTCTAAATAGCGCGGGTAGGTTAACACGCTGTGCACAATGAGCCTTTCTAGCTCTAGGGGGTCAAAATCTAGCATGGGCACTCCTCAAGCGCGCTAAATAGGCTTGGTTGGCTTGCACAAGGGCGTAAATGTGGAGGTTTTGGCTGGCTAGCATGTACAAGCTCTGCAAAAGCGCGTCTTGCAATAGGGCGTTTTGGCTTAGTCTCTCTTGGCGCGCGCGCGTCTTGAAACGCACTAGAACAGCTTCGCTTAGTATGAATTTTTTGCGCACTCTTGTAGGCGCGCTTGGATTTCTTCCACCGCGCATGGCTTTCTCCTTTTGCCAATAAAAAACGCATGGCGCGCTCTACAAAACGCGCGCGACTCTGCCCCTCTATCCCGCTTGCTTGGTCTAAGATCGCCAAAAAAGAAGGCTCTAAAAAGAAACTTCCGGAGTGCACCTTGGGGGGCTTTTTCATGCCTGCTCCTTGGCGGGCTTAGAACAGCGATCTAGAGCTTTGGGGATCACCTCTAAGATGTTATTTTCATTAAGCCCGTTGTAAGTCTCATAAAGCTCTGCAAAGAGGGCTTTCACACGGCTTAAAAAGCGTGTGTCGGTGTTCTTGGGCTCTAAGATGTCGTTGTAGCCCCGGCGCACACTCAAATCCACGCACGCGCACACATCCGCGCCCTTGTTTTTGAGTTCGATCAAGCGATCGCGGATGGCGATTTTCATGGCATGGGACACTTTAGTGCGCGCTTGGCGGTGGGCTAGAAATTGGCAGTAAGCTTTTTGTTCTTCTGGGTCCAAGCCTTTAAGGTTGATTTGGCAAAGGCTCAAGAGTTCCCGGAATGTTTGGACGCTATCTGTGAGTAAAACGCGTTCTTGGGAATCTTTCTTAAAAAAAGAATCTCGCGCGCGCGCTTCTCCCATGTTTCTTTTTATACTTCTTTTTAATTGTGCGGTTTGTTCAGATGCCGTAACCCTTGCGCATTCTGCGGGGTTTTGGGCATCACACCCCCCTAAAATGGGGGCTTGTGGCGGTTTTGGGGTATTTGGGGCTTGGTTTTCTCCGCCATCGGGGGTTTTGGGTGTGTTGGGGATTTGCAAGATGTAATCTTTTTGGGCGCTGAAGAGTCCCTTTTGGGTTCGATAGGACTTGATGATCAACCACCCCTTAGCCTTAAGCTCAGTTAGATACTTGTAGATGGTGTCGCGGTTGAGCTTAAGAGCCTTAGCCATGCAAAAGATGTTAACTTGCCATGTGGTGGGCAAAGAACAAAGATAGCACGCGATGGCTTTTGCCATAAGGCTAAGGCTGGGATCATGCATAAGCTCGTTGGGAATCGCGCTAAAATTGTGTGTGGGAGCGAACTTGATGATCATGGCTGTCCTTTAAAAAGAGAGATAGGGGGGTGTGATCTTGGGGGATGTAGGCGGCATAGGCGCTTAGGGTGATGTAGGCGTTTTTATGCCCTAAAAGCGCGCTGGCGCGCAATAAGTTCACCCCCGCGCTCAAAGCCATAGAGGCGAAGGTGTGGCGGGTGCTATAGAGCTTGCGCGGGGCTAGCTGGGCTTTTTTCAAGAGCGCAAGCCATCTGCGCCCAAAGTCTACGCGCCCCTTGGCTTTTTGTCTAAAAATAAAAGAATCTTGGGACTTGCCCTTGAGCCTTAAGAAGGCTTGCTTAGCGGGCTCTAGCATTTCTATTTTGCGCTTGCTTGATCTAGTCTTGGGGGTTGTGATCTCGCCTTTTTGGCTGATCTGGCGCGTGATGTGGATAGTGTTGTTCTGAAAATCTAGATCGCTCCACTTCAAGGCTAGGATTTCGCCCGGGCGCGCCCCCGTGTAAAAGGCGACTTGTAGATAGTCCTTTAGCTCCTCATTAGCGCATAGATCAAGCACCTTGCTTACCTCCTGTGGGCTTAGCGGGGCTTTCTCCTTGGGCTCTTTGGCGCAAGAAATGCGCGGTTTTAAAAAGGGGCTGGCTTGCAAAAAGTCCTCTTCCACGCCAAAAGCTAACAAGGCTTTAAGCTGGTGGGCTAGATTGTTGATGTGCGCTTGGGAAGTGTTGCTAGCCACTAGCTGGGAATAGAAGTTGTGCACTAGGTCTTTGTTGATGCGGCTTAGCGGCGTGTGCGCTCCGCCTAGTAGCTCTACCACGCGCCTTAAAAAGGACGCGATGGATCGCTTAGATGTGGGTTTGAGCCATTCTAGGCGTTTTTGGTAGGCTTGCACTAGATCGCCCAAGGCGCGCCCCCCCTCTGGGCTTTTTGGGCAATCTTTTCCCTCGTGCAACTCTTGGGCTTTGGCGCGGTTTTGTGGCGTGTCTAGCATTCTAAAGCTAAAGCGTTTGCGCTTGCCCTCAATGTAGACTTCTCCATAAAGCCATCCTTTGCGGCTGATAAACCTCAATTCCTCATGCGATTGGCGCATATGCTCTCCTTGTGTTTTTTGCTTAAAAGCCTAGTGTAACAACTTTGGCGCATTGTGGCACATATTTGGCACGCCCCCCCTTGGGGATTCAACTTGGAAAAAAGCTAGGGTTTTTTCAAATGGGGGTGTAGAGTTGGGGTAATACTTAATGGGGTGAGGAGGCTTAAAATTTATGCGATGGGAGTTGTGTGGGTGGTATTCTCAAAAGAAGTAAAAGAGAAAAATTAGCAAAGTTGAAACAAGCCCCCTCCATTGCCCCCCTAAACCCCCACTTCGCTCCACTCAGCGCGCTTGGTTAAAAAGGCGCGCGCTAAGGCTTGTGCGCCCTCTAGGGTGTGGTTGGCTGCCCAGCCACATTGTTTTTCATTGCTTGCGGGCACTTCGCTAGCCTTGAGCACATCTTGCATGGTTTTTTCTAAGAGTTCTAAAATCTCATGGTAATTGTCGTGGTTTAACACCAACAAGTAAAAACCCGTCTGGCAACCCATAGGCGACCAATCTAGCACATAATCCGCGTGGTTGCGGATGAGTTCTGCCACCAAGTGCTCCAAAGAGTGCAAACTGGGCATGTCCATGTGTTCTTGGTTGGGTTGTTTCAAGCGCACATCGTATTTGACAATCACATCCCCGCCCTCTCCCCTCTTGCGATCGGCTACACGCACATAGGGGGCTTTGACTTTAGTGTGATCTAAATTAAAACTTTCTACATTCATTTTCATGTTTTGCTCCTTTTCAAATTAGCCCAATTTAGCAAGGGCTTGTTCTAAATCCTCTAATAAATCCTGTGGGTGTTCGATCCCTACAGAGAGGCGCACTAAGCCATCTTTAATCCCCACAGCCTCGCGCTGTTGCTTAGGGATGCTCGCATGAGTCATCAAAGCTGGGACACCTACCAAACTCTCCACTCCGCCCAAACTCTCGCCTAAAATGAACAATTTCAGGTTCTCTACAAAGGGGATCGCCTCGCTATCCTTTTTAAGGGTAAAAGAGAGCACACCAGAAAACCCGCGCATTTGTGCTTTGGCTAGATCGTGCTTGGGGTGGGTGGGCAAACCGGGGTAATAGACCTGTTCTACTTTGGGGTGGGCTTGCAAAAACTTAGCGACATTCAGGGCGTTTTGTTGGTGTGCCTCCATGCGCAAGGCTAGGGTTTTGATACCTCTTTGTAATAACCAACTATCCCAAGGTCCTAACACCCCTCCAATAGCGTTTTGATAAAAGGCAATCTGATCGGCTAAATCTTGGCTATTAGTAGTTACCAGCCCAGCCACCACATCGCTATGCCCGCCTAAGTATTTAGTGCCACTATGCACCACGATGTCCGCACCCGAAGCTAAGGGGTTTTGGTAATAGGGGGTCGCAAAGGTGTTATCTACAATGCTAAGTAGTTTATGCGCTTTGGCAATGCCCGCGCATTGTTTGAGATCGGTAATTTTAAGCAGGGGATTGCTAGGGGTTTCTAAATAAAGGGCTTTGGTGTGGGGTTTGATCGCCCTTTGGATTGCAGAGGGGTCGCTGGTGTCTATGATCGTGCAAGAAAGCCCGCATTTAGAAAGCACCTGATCAAAGAGGCGAAAAGTCCCTCCATAGACATCATCACCCAAGAGCACATGATCGCCTTGTTGCAAGAGAGAAAACACCGCATGGATACCCGCTAGCCCAGAGGCAAAGGCAAAGCCCCTCACCCCGCCCTCTAAGTGCGCGATGAGTTCTTCTAGGGCAAAACGGGTGGGGTTGCCCGAGCGCGAGTATTCATAGCCCTTAGGGCGACCTACCCCCTCTTGGCGGTAGGTAGAAGTTTGATAAATAGGCACACTCACCGCCCCTGTTGTGCTATCCTCACTGATCCCCCCGTGAATAAGTTTTGTTTGCATGCGCATGGTTGTCTCCTTTATAGATAAATACCCTTAGATAAATAACGATCAGCCATATCGGGGAAGATCGTCAAAACTTGACTACCATTTGGCAAGCGTTGCACCTCGCGCAGTGCCGCCACAAAAGCTGCCCCACTAGAGCTCCCCACCAATAAGCCACTTTTTCTAGCTAGCTCCCTAGTGCAATCAAAACCCTCTTTATCTGTGATGGTCTCAAAGCCATCAATGTTTAAATCGTCAAAAAATGGGGGGATGAATTCTACCCCAATGCCCTCAATTTCATGGGGTCCAGGCTCTCCCCCATTTAAAATCGAACCCTCTGGTTCTACCCCCACCAAGCGAATCGCAGGGATTTTCTCTTTGAGATATTTAGCTGTGCCCGCAAAAGTGCCCCCACTCCCAATTCCTGCCACAAAGCTAGTTAGATTGGTGCTTAAGTCTTGGATGATCTCTGGTCCTAAAGTGTGATAATAGGTTTGTGGGTTGAGCGGGTTTTCAAATTGTAGGGGCAGGTAGCTATGTGGGATACTCTGGGCTAACTCTTTGCTTTTAGCAATCGCCCCCTTGATGCCTTGATTAGTAGGCGTGTTGATCACCTTTGCCCCTAAAGCCCTCATAATTTGTTGTTTTTCTAGGCTAAATTTTTGTGGGACCACAAAGATCGTTTTGAGATCGTGCTGGCGCGCGCACAAAGCTAGGGCGATGCCCGTATTGCCCGCGGTGGGCTCAATGATAGTCGTTTGGGGGGTGATCTTGCCCGTTTTTAGCCCCTCTTCTATGAGATATTGCCCCAAGCGATCTTTAATGCTCCCCCCCGGGTTTAAATGCTCCAATTTGGCGTAAATGAAAGATTTTTCAGGGATGGGGTAATCTTTGCTAGTGAATTTAAAAAGGGGGGTAGAACCGATGGCTTGTGTCATGGTGGTGATGATCATGCGATCTCCTATTAACTATCTTTTGGGATTTAGCTTTTTAAGGCTAGTCTGACTCCACTTAAGGAGTGCTTACACCAAAGTTGACAATATCTTAGGGTGTTTTTTCATAAAACTTATTTGCGCAATACACTCTTTTTCTGTGGGTGTCAAATTGCGGGCTCAATAAATCCTTGCTCTCAATATTA